>CAYUJH010000169.1:0-787 GCA_964444995.1 uncultured Roseobacteraceae bacterium
TCATGAGTCCCACGCCGTCGTCCTGTCCCCAGTTGCCGATAACGTGCTGCCAATCGGTACCAGTGGGGCTATCGGTTACTACGCCCGTATGGATATAGACCTTTTCGGCATCCACCATCGCACCATTGCCCTGCGTAGCGTCGTAGATGAGTGTAACAGCCTGCCCGTCGGGAGCAGGGGCTGTGGGCGAAATGCTTACAATTTGGGCATATACTAGCCCAAATCCGCCAAAAAGCAGTAGAAACACAGAAAGGAATGTTCGTTGGTACGTGCTGCGCATAAGTTTTCCGTTTTTTGTTGAAAGGTATGTTGAAATTTGCTGTGTGCATCCGAAGAAATCCGTTTTGAGCCGTAGCGTTTCCTCATGTACGCGCATAGCATCGGCGGGTGTGCATCCGAAGAAATCCGTTTTGAGCCTAATAAGAAAAGGATTTCAAGGCACTTTTCAAAATATCGCTTCTTAAAAAGGGTGAAAATGAGGGGACTGAAAGAGTGCCTTACGTCTTTTGGGATACTTTTTAGCCTGTGCGCCTCTAAGGGTTAGTTAGTCCGTGCAACAGACATAGGTAAATACACACCAGACAGGCAACGTCCTAGACAGAGCGAGGGTACGTTTTACGCATGTGGGGCAAACGAGGGTAAATTTTTTGTATTTTTACCCTCGTATCGAACACAAAGGCAGTGTAATAGACGGAAACAATCACACTCCCGCTCATAGTTTAAACACAACAGAAAATAAAATAGCCGATAGCACACTACACAGAAAGCTCGCGCCACTAATAAAAAT
>CAYUJH010000169.1:797-4997 GCA_964444995.1 uncultured Roseobacteraceae bacterium
AAAAATTACCTTAAGCCATACAAACCGGCACGAGGCGAAGAAGGGTACGGCAATGCGCAAACTGGCATAGGCAATGAGGGCCAAATCTAGCACTTTGAGCTGTTTTAGCGCGTGGCCCTCCGGTATAAAGCGCAGCAGCAGCACCAAAAATAGGGCAAGAAAGGCTATTTTGACGGTAATAAAACTCGCAAGGATGAGGTGCTCGAAAAAAGTGCGCGCTGCCGCTCTGAAAAGCAACGTAGTTCCAACAGCAAAGCAGAGTAAGTAGGGTATAAATAGCGTTTGCAAGCCGCTTTCCGTACCTGCCTGTTTTTCGGCGAGAAACACCTGGATAGCCACAGAAACTGCCACAACGGTAACAAGGAGCTTGAACGGATTTTGATAGGGAAGGGTTTGCCCACTTAGATAGGATGTTACCATACTGTGCGGTCGCCAAAGAAGCTCGAACAACGTTCTGAAAATGCCTTTTTTCAGCTCAAATATGTCGGTCAGATAGTCGAGCACTTCCCTAGCGTTGAGGCGCTCCATGTACTTTTGCCCGCAATTAGGGCAGTATTTTCCTTCAAAGGTGTGGCGGCAGTTTTTGCATTGCATATCCGGTAGCGTAAAGTAAACCTTTCAGCAAGGTAAGAAAAAAAGTAGCTTACCTTTGCAACTGCGCAGAAAAGTCCAAAAAATTGCTCATACGATACTCTTTACAGTCAACACGCCATGAACGACGATACACAACGCAAACTCGCCTACAAAAAGTGGACAACGATTCGCAAGGCCGCCAGCCTTACCATGCTGCTGGGTTTTTTGGCAGTAGTTTGGGGATATTTTTACCTGAACGATATGTATCCTATCCTCGCGATTTGGTTTGTCTTGGTCATCGTACCGCATATTGCGCACACCTTTGCGAGCCGAAAGCTCCGGAAGTTACAAAATGAGCAAGAATGAGTACGCAAGACATACATGCTAAAAAAAAGGGGCTTGTATAGCCCCTTTTTTTAGTTATTCTACCAAGATACAGCGATTAGCAAGTACGTCTTGCTCTACCACTTTGAACTTGACATCTTTTTTCATCGTGCCGTCGCCGTAGCGCACCGTAACGCGGTCGTTGCGGTTTGGTAGCTTTTCCTTGCGAATGGGCTTGGTGATTTCCACCTCGCGGGGGGGCGCGTCGGGGAGCGGGGCAGATGCACCACGCCCACTTAATACGGAGCCTGATTCTGCCTTTTGCTCGCGCACCTTCGGCGACTGGCGTTGTGTTGAACGGCGTGCCTCTTCTATCTGCTGCGGGTCTTGCACTGGCAGAGTTGCTTTCGCCAAGAAGCCCACCAAGTCGTTGTTTACGCTGCTCACAAAGTCTTTGAAGAGTTTGAATGCCTCAAATTTATAGATGAGCAAGGGGTCTTTCTGCTCGAAGCGGGCATTTTGTACCTGCTCTTTCAACTCGTCCATCTCACGGAGGTGTTCTTTCCACTCTTGGTCTATGATAGCGAGCGTGATAGCCTGTTGCATGGTGTCAATCAGCGACTTGCCCTCTGTGGCGATGTACTTCTCTAAGTTCTCGATGACCTGCAGCTGATGCGTACCGTTGGTAAACGGAATAATAATTTCCTTGGTGGTAGCTCCGCGTTGCGCGTGTACCTCGCGAATGATGGGCAGGGTCTTTTCGACAATCAGCGCATTTTTGGCATTGTAGTGCGCTACGGCTTCTTGGTAGAGCTGCGCAGTGAGCGGCTCTGCATTCGTTTTTTGGAAAGCCTCCGATGCGATTTTTGTCTGAAAACCAAATACTTGCAAGGCATTGAGTTTGAACCCTTCGTAGTTGCCGGGGTTGTTTTCTACAACTCCTTGAGCCACTTCGTAGAAGGCGTTCAAAATATCCACCTGCAAGCGTTCGCCGTACAGGGCGTTGCGCCGACGGCGGTAAATTACCTCGCGCTGCGAGTTCATTACGTCGTCGTATTCGAGTAGGCGTTTGCGGCTGGCGAAGTTGTTTTCTTCCACTTTGCGCTGGGCGCGTTCTATCGAGCTAGTAATCATGGAGTGCTGGATGACCTCTCCTTCTTCCAAGCCTATTTTATCCATTACCTTGGCAATGCGGTCCGAACCGAAAATGCGCATCAGGGTGTCTTCCAAGGCTACGAAAAACTGCGACGAACCGGGGTCGCCTTGCCGGCCGGAGCGGCCGCGCAACTGCCGGTCCACACGCCGCGACTCGTGGCGCTCGGTGCCAATAATCGCCAAGCCACCAGCGGCCTTCGATTCGGGCGTGAGCTTGATGTCGGTACCACGGCCTGCCATGTTGGTCGCGATGGTAACAGTGCGCGGCAGACCGGCACTGGCAACCACCTCGGCTTCGCGGGCGTGCTGCTTGGCGTTTAGCACTTGGTGTACGATGCCCTTGCGCTGCAAGAATCGGCTCAAAAGCTCGGAATATTCTACCGACGTAGTACCGACAAGTACCGGGCGGTTTTGTTCCACCATTTCTTGTATTTCTTCTACCACAGCGTTGTACTTCTCGCGCACCGTTTTATATACCTTGTCTTCGCGGTCGTCGCGTTGTATCACGCGGTTGGTTGGGATTACGACCACATCGAGCTTATAGATGTCCCAAAATTCGCGGGCTTCGGTTTCAGCCGTACCGGTCATGCCTGCCAGCTTGTGGTACATGCGGAAGTAATTTTGCAGCGTTACCGTCGCGTAGGTTTGGGTAGCGTCTTCAATCTTTACGCCTTCTTTGGCTTCAAGCGCTTGGTGCAAACCGTCGGAATAGCGGCGACCTTCCATGACGCGGCCGGTCTGCTCGTCCACAATCTTCACCTTATTATCCTCGCCGATGATGTAGTCAACATCTACCTCAAAAAGTGTGTACGCTTTCAGGAGTTGGTTTACAGTATGGATACGGCTCGTTTTGGTAGTGTATTCGCGGGTGAGTTCCTCTTGTTGGCTTACTTTTTCCTCGTCGGAAAGCGTCGGGTCTTTTTCGATGCGGTCGAGTTCGATGCTGATATCCGGCAAGATGAAGAAATTCTTATCCTCACCGGCCTTGGTAATAGCATCCAAGCCCTTGTCGGTCAGTTCTACGAGGTTGTTTTTCTCGTCGATGGTGAAGAAGAGTGGTTTATCGGCTTCGGGCATCAACTTAGAGTTATTCTCTAGGAAGATATACTCCGTTTTCTGCATTTTTTGCTTCATGCCCGGCTCGCTCAAATACTTAATCAAAGGCTTGTATTTGGGCAAACCGCGATAGGCACGAAACAGGGCAAGGCCACCTTCTTTTTCGTCGCCTTCGCCAATTTTGCGCTTGGCTTCGTTGAGAAAATCGGCTACCATTTTGCGCTGCTCTTCTACGAGTTTGGCTACGCGGGGCTTCATGGCCATAAATTCCTGCTCGTCGCCTTTGGGCACAGGGCCAGAGATGATAAGCGGGGTACGAGCGTCGTCGATAAGTACGGAGTCCACCTCATCCACCATCGCGAAGTGATGACGGCGTTGCACTTGGTCTTCTATAGCGCGCGCCATGTTGTCGCGCAGGTAGTCGAAGCCAAATTCGTTGTTGGTACCGTACGTGATATGACTGCGGTAGGCTTCTTTGCGCGCGTCGGAGTGCGGCTCGTAGTTGTCTATACACGCTACGGTAAGTTCGTGAAACTCCATGAGCGGGCTCATCCACTCGGCATCGCGGCGGGCGAGGTAGTCGTTGACCGTTACGATGTGCACGCCACGTTCGGCGAGGGCATTGAGGAAGGAGGGCAGGGTGGCTACGAGTGTTTTACCTTCGCCCGTTGCCATTTCGGCTATTTTCCCTTGGTGCAACACGATGCCGCCAATAAGCTGTACGTCGTAGTGGAGCATATCCCACGTAATTTCTGCACCGCCGGCCATCCACTTGTTGTGCCAGATAGCTTTGTCGCCGTCTAGCTGCACATTGCGTTTTTTACTGGCTATTTTTTCGTCGTGCGGGGTGCGCGTTACCACGAGCCGCTCATTTTCCTTGAATCGGCGTGCGGTTTCTTTCACAATCGCAAAGGCGTTCGGGAGCACTTCCATCAGCACTTCTTCCAGCTTTTTGTTGCGTTCTTTTTCGAGCGCATCTATTTGGTCGAAAATTGCTTCTTTTTGCTCCAGAGAAAGCTCCGGCTCGTTGGCTACGCGCTCGTGGAGTGCCTGCAACTCGTCGTCGATGCTCTTGAGGGCGGCGCGAATTTG
>CAYUJH010000170.1:0-2351 GCA_964444995.1 uncultured Roseobacteraceae bacterium
CTTTTTGTAAAATAATTTTACTGATAATCAGATAGTTAGATATTTTTAATTGTATATTCGTTTCAATGATTTGGATATTTGCTTTTTCAAATCTACATTTGTAGCATCTAGTTGAGACAAACAGTAGCGCAACACGCGCTGCTCAGAGATATAAAAAGGTATGCTTTAGGTAAATTTTTTTCATTTTCATATTTACTAGACTAAGGGCTTCATTCATTGATGAAGCCTTTTTTAATGCCCTTTGCTTTCGTATCTTGCCCTGCAATGTGCTGCCTTTCAGCGCATTATTCTTTCAGTTCTCTAATGTAAACTACTGAAAGACAGTAAGTTAAACTCGAAAATCTGTAAAAAAGCTGACCCCTATGGATATACACCTTGTAGGAAAAGACGCGCTCGTGTGTGGCAGTACGCAAGGAATCGGCAAGGCGTGTGCCCTCGAACTCGCAGCCCTTGGTGCACATGTAACGCTTGTGGCTCGCAGCGAAGAGCAACTCAAAAACGTGCTTGCCCAGCTCGATACCTCGCACGACCAACGGCATCAGTACCTCGTCGCCGATTTTCACAAGCCCGACGAGCTGCAAGCCCGCATACAAGCCTTCGTAAAAACGAAGCAAGAACTCCATATATTGGTCAACAACACCGGAGGACCGGCGCCCGGCATGGCCATCGAAGCGCAAGCCGAAGAATTTGTGCACGCTTTCGCTACGCACCTGCTTTGCAACCACCACCTCGTGCAGGCCGTCGTGCCCCGCATGAAAGATGCCCGCTACGGCCGTATCATCAACATCATTTCAACCTCCGTAAAAGTCCCTATTCCGGGGCTAGGCGTATCGAACACCATACGCGGCGCAGTAGCGAACTGGGCAAAAACCCTTTCGCGTGAATTAGCCCCTTTTGGTATTACGGTCAACAATGTACTGCCGGGCATGACCAAAACGGTGCGCCTCGATGCGATTATCCGCAACCGCGCCGACGTGCAGGGTATTTCGTTTGAAGAATGTGAAAGACAAATGAAGGAAAATATTCCTGCCAGACGCTTCGCCGAAGCGCACGAGGTAGCCGCTGCCGTCGCCTTTTTGGCTTCGCCAGCCGCAGGTTTTATCAACGGTGTCAACCTACCGATAGACGGAGGCAATACCCCTTCTTTGTAATATTCGTTTTTTTATTCCTACAACATGGAAGAAGAACTAGATATATCGGTGGTTGTTCCCCTCTACAACGAAGAAGAGTCGCTACCCGAGTTGGTTGCATGGATTCAACGAGTGATGCAAACACAACAATATACGTACGAAGTGCTGCTGATTAACGACGGCAGTACCGACCGCTCGTGGGAGGTCGTAGAGCGGTTGCACGCTGAAAATTCCTGCGTAAAAGGTATTAGTTTTTTACGCAACTATGGCAAATCGGCTGCCTTGCAAACCGGTTTTCAAGCGGCAAAAGGCCGCGTAGTCATCACGATGGATGCCGACCTGCAAGATAGCCCCGACGAGATTCCGGCACTCTACCGCCTTATCGCCGAAGAAGGCTACGACCTTATTTCGGGCTGGAAACAAAAACGCTATGACCCCCTCTCGAAAACACTGCCTACTAAGCTGTTTAATGCCGTAACTCGTTGGTTTTCAGGGATTACCCTGCACGACTTCAACTGTGGGCTGAAGGCATACCGCCTACAAGTGGTCAAAAATATCGAAGTCTATGGCGAAATGCACCGCTACATCCCCGTGATTGCCAAGTGGGAAGGCTTCCTGAAAATTGGTGAAAAGGTGGTGGAGCATCGCGCCCGAAAGTACGGCACGACCAAGTTTGGCTTAGAAAGATTTGTCAACGGTTTTCTCGACTTACTGACTATCAGCGTGGTTACGCGCTTTCGCAAAAAACCCATGCACTTTTTCGGAACCCTTGGCTCGCTTTCCTTTTTAGCTGGTTTTCTAATTACGGTGTGGTTACTTTTTGAAAAACAGTACCGCATTGCGCAGCAACAACCCTGGCGCGACATCGTGGCGCAACCCTTATTTTTTCTCGCCCTCGTGGCGTTAATAGTAGGGGTGCAACTGTTCCTCGCCGGCTTCATCGCCGAGTTGGTTTCTTTGAATGCCCCCCGCCGCAACGATTATCGTGTAAATAGTATGTTGGGGGTGAGTAAAAAATCGGCTTCTTAATGCACACATGTTACCTTAAATTCTTCCTAAATTATTTTTTTCTTTTGAATACCCATAACAAAACTACGATAAAAGTTGTCGCAGCTATTTTGTGCTGGCTTGTAGTGGGATTTCCCGCAACGCTTTGGGCACAACAAGGCAAAGTGCTAGGCAATGTTACCGACAACGAGGGGCAAGCGATTCCCTTCGTTA
>CAYUJH010000170.1:2361-4987 GCA_964444995.1 uncultured Roseobacteraceae bacterium
GTTAGTGTGCGGGTATTGCCCGATAGAACACGAGGCACAGCGACCGACGCGGCAGGCAACTTTGTGCTTTCGTTGCCCAACGGCACGCATCGCTTGCGCTTTTCGCACAGCAGTTACCGCACCGAGGAGCGTGCCGTTACCCTGCGCGCTGGCGAAACGATGCAGCTCGACGTGGTGCTAACGTTCGGGCTGCGTACCCTGCAAGAGGTCAAGGTAGAAAGTCGCGAAGACCCAGCGGTGCGCGAACAAGCCGGCACTATCGCCCTCGACCCCGTTGCGATGAAGCAAGTCCCTACGCCCTTTCTCGACTTTAATCAGGCACTGGTGAGTGGAGGAGGGTTGGGCATTGTGAGTAACAATGAACTTTCGTCTAGTTATTCGGTGCGTGGCGGTAGTTTCGACGAAAATTTGGTCTATGTGAACGACATACTTATTTACCGCCCGTTTCTGGGCAGTTCTGGGCAGCAAGAAGGCCTCAGTTTCGTAAACCCCGAAATGGTCGCGAAGGTGGACTTCTCCTCTGGTGGATGGCAGCCCAAATACGGCGATAAACTTTCCTCTGTGCTTAACATTCAGTACAAAGCTCCTGTGCGCACGGAAGCCTCTATGATAGCCGGCTTATTGGGCGGCAGTGCCCACCTCGAAGGACGCGCACACCAGCAACGCCTGAGCTACATTGCCGGCTTTCGCTACAAGTCGGCGCGGTACTTGCTCAACACGCTCGATGTCAACGGACAATATCTGCCGCGCTTCGCCGATTTTCAAACGTATGTAGAATGGCAGCCCAACAAAAAAAATCCCGAAAAAACACGTGTAGGCTTTTTGCTAAACTATGCGTCTAACTATTATCAGGTCGAGCCTGAAAGTCAGGTTACGCGCTTCGGGACGTTTCAGCGCGTGTTGCGCCTGCGCACGGCCTTTGAGGGCAACGAGTCGCTGCGCTACCGCACGTGGCAAGGAGGGATGCAACTCACCCACCACGTGCGCCCCAATTTTCAAACCAAGTTCATGACCTCCGCCCTGCTTACCCGCGAGCGCGAGTTCCGCAACCTAGAAGGCGGCTACCTGCTCTGCGACGTGGACAACAACCTTAGCAGCGATACCTTCGACGAGTGCGCGACGATTATTGGTTTGGGCACGAATTTCGACTATGCCCGTAACTTTTTAGAAGCGCGCATTTTTGCAGCCGAAACGCGCAACGAGTGGCGCATCAACGAGCGGCATGTGATAGACTTTGGCGGCCGCGCCACCACCGAGCGCATCGAAGACGAACTCTACGAATATGCCTTCACCGATTCGGCCGACTTTGTTACCCTGCGCGGCTCGCTCCAAACCGATTTGGCGCTGCGCGGACAGCGTCTTTCTGCCTACGCACAACATACATTTACGCCCAACGAAAAGCACAGTGTTACCTACGGCTTCCGTGTAAACTATTGGACGGTAAACCAACAGCTACTTTTCAGCCCGCGTCTGCAATATGCGTTTATTCCAACATGGAAGCGCGACATGGTGTTTAAGGCGTCGTTGGGGGTGTATCAACAGCCCCCGTTTTACCGCGAACTGCGCAACTTTGAAGGAGTACTGAACACCGATTTAAAGGCGCAATCGTCTGTGCACGCGCTGGCCGGTTTCGACTGGAATTTTCAGCAGTGGAGTCGCCCCTTCAAACTCATCGCCGAGCTGTACCACAAACAGATGTGGAACGTAGTAGCCTACGATGTGGATAACATCCAACTGCGCTACTACGCCCTCAACGATACCCGCGCGTATGCCACCGGCCTCGATGTGCGCCTTAGCGGGGAGTTTATCCCCAACACGGAGTCGTGGTTCAACGTAAGCCTTATGGAGGTAAAAGAAGACAAAGCCGACGACGGACGCGGCTACATTCGTCGCCCTACCGACCAACGGCTGACCTTCGCCTTTTTCTTTCGCGACCACTTACCCAACAACCCCACGATACAAATGCACATGCGCTATCTATTTGGCAGTGGACTTCCGTACGGCCCGCCTAACAATTTGCAATTCAGAAACGCGCTCGGTGCCGGCACGCGCTACAACCGCGCCGACGTAGGCTTTTCCAAAATCTTCGAGGTGCGCTCGGCGTTTTGCAGTTCGTTTTGGATAGGGGCAGAAATTCTCAATTTGTTTGGTGTAAACAATAATATTTCGTTTACTTGGCTCGAAGATTTCAACAACATACAGTATGCTGTGCCCAATAGTCTCTCGCAGCGTTTTTTAAACCTACGCCTGATTGCACGTTACTAACAAGCTACTAAAGACCCCTACACACCGTGAACTACACCTCGTATCGTTATACACTTGCCTCCCCTGCTGCCCCGGTCTCGTACCAGCTGCGCACCGCCGTACCGGCCGAAGATCTTCCTACGTATGTGTATCACTATACGTGGGAATATCCGTGGGTCAACCTGCCGGAATACACCCTAGCGGCTTGTCAGTTGGAAAGTGGGCACCGTTTGGAGCTAACCAATCGGCAGTTTTACGTGCGCGGCCGACGAAGCCGGCGTTGGGCAGTGCAGGCCGTAGAAGGCTTTCAGATAGAGTTTAAGCGGCTCATGCTGCCGCTCATCGTCGGAGGCATCACCGCGCCCCTCGCCATAGTCGCCTT
>CAYUJH010000171.1:0-3954 GCA_964444995.1 uncultured Roseobacteraceae bacterium
CGATTAGGAAACCCTTAACCGAACACACATGGCGGAAAAATCGCTCAACGATATTCAACAAGAATCGCGGCAATCCCCGCAACAAGGGCCAAACCTTATCCAAGAATTTGACCTGGGTAAGTTCGTCTTTACTATCCGCAAAAGTATATGGCTCATGTTGCTCATTTTATTTACCTGCGGAGCGTTCACCTACCTGTATCTGCGCTGGAGTAAAGAAATCTACCGCGCCTCGGCGACTATCCAGCTGGAGTTTCGCAGCTCGTCGAGCTTGGCGGGCCTCGATTTGGCCACCGGCTTCAACGAGGGCATTGATGCGGTTAACCTTGCCGTAGAGCGCGAACTCATCCGCTCGCGGCTTATCTATGGCCGCGTCATCGACTCGCTAAACCTGCACATCAGTTGCTATGCAAAAGGCGACATCCTGAGCACCGAACGCTACCCGGGCAGGCCTTTCGAAATGCTCTTCAGCCAAATTCCCGACCACCTGTACGACGTGCCCTTTTACCTTTCGGTCTATACAGAGCGCCCAAACAACAGCCGTTTCCGCCTTACTGTGGGTAAATACGAAGTGGGGGACTTTGCCTTCGAAGAAAGTATCAGCTACGACGGTTTCACGTTCCGAATTACCAGAGGCAGAGGCTTTAACGAAAATACGGATATGGAGGGTGAATATTATCTTGTTCCTAACAGTATCGCTAGCCTCGTCCAAGAGTTTAATAAAAACCTCGATGTTGTCGCCCAATCGGCTAACAAACTCAGCATTCAGTACGACGACAACAGCCGTGTAAAAGCTACCGACATCGTGCGCATGGTTACGCAGATGTACGAAACGGTCTCCATCGAAAACAAGAACCGCGTCTTCGAGCAAAGCCTGCGCTACCTCGACTCCAACATTCGGCGCAACCGCGATAGTTTGGAACACTACGAAAAAAGTATGTTTGAATACAACCGCGCCAATATGTTTTCGCCACTGGAGCGAGATTTCCAAAGTGCCTTCGCACGGCTGAAAAGCTTGGAAGCACAGCGAAAAGACACCGAGCAGATGTTGAGCAACTACGACCGAGTAATAGATGCGATTCTAAGCGACTCGAGTACCATATATCTGCAAGTAATCGCCGGCCTTACCGAGGATAGTCAGGTAAGTGGCATTGTAGAAAAGATAGCCCAAATTAGGGATGATATTGACCGAATTTCAGCAGGATACAAGCCCACGACTGCCGCCCTACAACAGCGCGAAGTGCAATACGAGAAATTCAAACTCGAACTTTTTACCCTCATCAGCTACCAACAATCTATTTTGCGAAAAGCCATCAACGACCTTGGGCGGCAAATCGTAGAAATTGAAAACAGCAGCTACGAATACCAGAGCCAAGACCCTATCCTGAGCCGCATACAACTCAGTAAGTCCATTTACGCCAACATTGTAAATACGCTTTCTAACAAGGTCATCGAAATGCAAATCTCGAAGGCAGGAACTGTCGCCGATTTTCGCCTACTTTCTGCCGCCTCAGCATCCAATGTGCCTATCGCTCCGGTAAAAACAATTATTTACGGAATTGGCATGGGCATAGGCGCAGTATTGTGTGTTGTGTTAATAGTGGTTAGATATATTTCGCAGAATCGCGTAAACGGATTGCGCGAGGTAAGCCGCTTAGCGCGCACCCCCATTCTAGGCATCGTCCCCAAGTACGACAAGCAAGTTATGGAGTACTCGCAGCTGGTGGTCAACCTTAGCCCTAAATCGTCTATCAGCGAAGCCATGCGCTCTATCCGTACCAACCTCGACTTTCTCAACACCACACAGAGCGAGCGCATTATCAGCGTAACTTCCACGATTAGTGGCGAGGGCAAGACCTTCGTGGCCATCAACCTTGCCGGCATTATCGCCATGTCGGGCTTGAAGGTAGTTGTGCTCGACCTCGACCTGCGCAAACCCAAAGTACACTTAGGCTTCGGGGTGGATAATACCGAGGGCGTTTCCTCCATTTTGGCGGGGAAAAGCACTCTCGACGACTGCCTGCACGACTCGGCTATCGACGACCTGAAATTCATTTCCGCAGGGCCGCTGCCACCCAACCCCGCCGAACTTATCATGTCCGATGCCTTTACCAGAATGCTCGACCAACTGAAAGCCAAGTTTGACGTTGTGGTGTTCGATACGCCCCCCGTAGGTCTTGTTACCGACGGAATTATCGCCATGACCCGCGTTACCCTGCCCATTTATGTGGTACGCGCCAACTACTCGCGGATGCACTTCATCTACAATGCCAACAACCTGTCCCAACGGTTCAAAAATCTTTCTATCGTACTCAATTCGGTGGACTTTAAAAATACCTACGGCGGATACGGCTATGGTGGGTACGGATACGGTGGCTATGGCTATGGTGGATACGGGTACGGGTACGGCTATGGTTATGGGTACGGCTATGGCTACGGCAATAAGTCGGGCTATGGGTATTATGAAGACGATTTGAAAAAAACCTCTCCGTTCAAAAGGTTGCTAAATATATTTAGGAAGAAACGGAAAAAACGCAAATAACACGCACCTTGGATATATTGCTCACCGGGCTTGCTGCCCATTCCCCTTATGTTCCCTTTGTCGCACAGTTGGCCGACCGAGGGCATACGCTACACGTGTTTTCGGAAGAACTGCCCACATGGCAACCACACCAAGAAGGCGCAACCCTTTGGGACGGTTCCCCCCGCGACGTGCGACAACTCGAACGCGCCTTTGCAAAGACTTCCCTACTTTTTCATTTCTTGGAAAAAACAGACCGAAAAGGTAAACCGCTTACGCTGCTGCTAGACGAAGTACGCCTGCTGCTCGATGTTGCAATTGCCCAAGGGCAGAAGCGCGTGGTCATCGTCTCAGATGGCTGCAAAGCAATTTTGGCGCACCAACAAGCCAAGCACGGCGAAGACTGGCGACCTACCGAACAGCACAGCAACTGGGAGCGTCTGCAATATTTGGTAGAACAAGAGGTCTTCCGCGCACGTGCCGAACACATCGAAGCATTTCTGGTGTGGCACGCGCCTCTAACAACCATCCACGCAGACACAACCCTACTTCCTGCCGAAACGCCCAACGCCTACGCCCTGCACCTACTCGACACCGATTTGTTTGCAGCCCTCGCGCAGTTGGGCAGTACCGATGCTGCCGCACTCCTGCCTGCCTACTTACTCACTGCCCCCCCCGTGCCGGTGCGTCATACACCCGAAAAAGTAGTGCGCTCCTTTTGGGATACGCTCCTGTTTTTCCGAAAAAAAACAAGCGAAAAACCCTGGCATTTGCTAAACACAGCCGAAGATGCCTTCCCCGACTTTGCCAACTTGATGCAAAAAAGCCCTGCTGCGCACAAGGTGAACACAGCTGGGCGTTAGATGTTAAAATATAGTATAAATTTACAGGTTTCGCACTACAAACTCGGTCATGAGTCGGCACAAATGTGGGCGCACTCTACCTTCGTAAATGCCATGTGAACGGTTTGGATAAAAGAACGATTCAAACTGTTTGTTAGCGGCGATGAGCGCGTCTTGCAGTTCGACCGCATTTTGGAAGTGCACGTTGTCGTCGCCGGTGCCGTGGATGAGCAAGAACTTACCCTGCAATTTTTCTACGTGCGAGAGCGGAGAGTTATCGTCGTAGCCGCTGGCATTTTGCTGCGGAAGCCCCAAATACCGTTCAGTATAAATCGTATCGTAAAACCGCCACGAGGTTACGGGCGCGACCGCAATACCTACTTTGAAATACTCTGCGCCTAGCATCATGCAAAGCGACGACATATAGCCCCCGTAGCTCCAGCCCCAAATCCCGATGCGCTCGCCATCAATGTAAGGCAGGGTACGCAGGTATTTAGCTGTTTCTATTTGGTCTATCGTTTCGTATTTACCAAGTTGGCCATAGGTGATTTTCTTGAACGCTGCGCCGCGTCCGCCTGTGCCGCGACCGCGCGC
>CAYUJH010000171.1:3964-4972 GCA_964444995.1 uncultured Roseobacteraceae bacterium
CCCTGCTGTACCAAGTACTGATGCCACCAATATTGCCCCCCAGCCCACTCGTTGAGTACCTGCTGCGAACCCGGTCCACTGTACTGAAACATCAACACCGGATGCTTTTGCCCGTCTTCCGAAGAAATCGGGCGCAACATATACCCGTTGAGCGCAACCCCTTCGGAGGTTTCAAAGGTGAAAAACGTTTTGGGTGCGAGGTCGAAGCGCAGCAAAGTTGCCTGCAAGCGGGCATTATTTTCCAATTCTTTGACCACCTTTTTCTCTTTGGTGTGCCGAAGTTGCACGCGCAGCGGTTGCGTGGCGTGGCTGTGGTAGTGCAAATAATGTGTAAAATCGTAGCTCATGTTTACGCGGTGCGTCCCCTGCTCGGTAGTAAGGCGCGTGCGCTTGCCCGTACCCAGTTCCACGGCATACAAGTGCCGTTCGAGCGGGGAAATTTCCGTGGAAAGGTAATACGCTACCGGGCGTTTGGCAGCTTCGTCTATGCCTATAAACGTAGTTACATCCCAAGTGCCCTGCGTAAGTTGGCGCACAAAGTTACCCTGCATATCGTACAAATACAGGTGGTGATACCCGTCTTTTTCGCTCGACTTCACAAAGTGCTTACCATCTTTCAAATACACCAGTACCTCTGAATTTACGTGCACGTAGGCCTCGTTGGTTTCGCTGTATATCTGCGTAGCCTTGCCCGTAGCCACTTCGATGTGTAAAATATCAAGCTGGTTTTGCAGGCGGTTCATACGGCGCACAGATAGCACTTCGGCCGACTGCGTCCACTGCAAGCGCGGCAGGTATTGGTCTTTCTCGTCGCCTACCTCTGCAACCACCGTAGCCTGCGTGCGCAAATCATAGACGGAAGCGGTTACATACGCATTCTGTTCGCCTGCCTTCGGATATTTGAAGCGATAGTCTTTCGGATACAAACTACCCCACAGTTGCATGTTATACTCACTAACATGGCTCTCATCGAACGATAAAAAGGCGATTTTGTGCCCGTCGGGCGAC
>CAYUJH010000172.1:0-4935 GCA_964444995.1 uncultured Roseobacteraceae bacterium
AGCTGCACGGCGAACTCTACGAAAAAAGTGCTCCCAACACGGTGAAGCACTTCAAAACATTGGCGGAGAGTGGTTTTTACGATGGGCTATTGATTTTCAAGTACTTACCGGGCATATTGCTGCAAACAGGCTGCCCTCGCAACAACGGTACGGGCGGCGCAGCACACTATACAAAATGCGAACTTAGCGGAGAACGCCAGTACCACCAAGTGGGGACAATAGCAATGGCGCACGCCCACCGAGGACATAATAGCTCGCAGTTTTACATTTGCCTGTCTGCCGACATTACTGACACGTTCAATACAAATAACACCTGTTTTGGAAAAATATCGGACGAGTCGCGAGTGATCCTGTCGCGCTTGCGGAAGGGCGACGTGATTCAGCGCATTAGCTTTGCCTAGCTATCCGTCTTTCAGGGCTAGTTTTTAGGCGCGAAACCCTACGACCAAGATGTCGTCGAGCTGTTTGTGTTGCTTGCCCATCCACTGGTCCAACTCCTCGGCGAGCCGTTTTTTTTGCTCTGCCATAGGCTGCCTATGGATTTCCATGAGCAGTTCATCGAGGTATTTTTGATAGATTTTTCTGCCTTCGGGACCACCAATTTGGTCGCGGTAACCGTCACTGGCTAGGTAGCAGTAGGCTTCTTCGGCGAGGGGAAGCGTGTGGTTGGTGAAGGAATACCCTTCGGCGGTGTACCCTCCGATAGATTGCTTGTCGCCTTTCACCACGGTTTTTTCGCCGCTCTGTATGAGGGTCAGCTGATTGCGCGCGCCGGCAACCTGTAGTTCGTTACGGCCTCGGTCTACAAGGCAAAGCGTGATGTCCATGCCGTCGCGGTTATTGGTTGCGCCTTGGTGCAGCACCTCCATGACCTCTCGGTGCAAGACGTTGAGTATCTCGCCGGGCGTGGTAATCCCCAAGCCCGTTACGATTTTATTGAGCGACGACTCGCCAATGACGCTCATGAATGCTCCGGGCACGCCATGTCCGGTACAATCGGCTACGGCAAAGAGATAGCGATTTGCTGGCAAAGCTTGAAACCAATAGAAATCGCCACTTACAATGTCTTTCGGGCGAAAGAAAATGAAAAAATCGGGCACTGTCTCTGCAATCTTATCGGTATGAGGCAAAAAGGCGGCTTGTATGCGTTGCGCATAGTTCAAACTGCTTTTTATCTTTTCTTGGCTCACATGCAACTGCTGTAGGGTGAGTTCTAGGTTTGTGTTTTTTTTGTCAATCGCATCGCGTTGCGCTAAAATTTCTTCCTTTTGCTGGGTAACCTCTGCCGTGCGGCGCGCTACTTCCTTCTCAAGTTTTTCTTGCCTTGCCTCCAACAGTTCTTTGTTTTCTAGCTGCAACTGATAGACCCTATCGGAAAGCCCTATGCCAAAAATGACAATTTGCGCCACTACACCAATCTGAGGTAGGTAACTATACACTTCGAAGTCGCCTTTTAGAGGGCCGTAGAAGTAAAGTAAGAAGAGGATAAAGCAAATGATGAGCGCCGAAAAGCCCGCTAGTAAGAAGTACGCCGAGCGATTTTGTCGGCGAACAATCAGGATAGTGAAATACAAAATAACTAAGAAGGTTAGCAGCGCGAAAATGGCCATCAGCAAATCGGCAGTATAAATATCACCACTCCACAAAAAAATAAGCGGTGCGAGCAACAGCAACATGGCGTAGTTAATCGCTTGGTTTAGCTTGGGTAAGTAGCGCCGCAAGCGGATAAATTTTTTGGAAAATAACAAAAATGTGGCAATTGAAAACGTACCAAGATGCACAAAACTTAGGCGGTGCCATTCGGGAAGTTCGGGCCAAAAATACTGGAAGGTATAGTTGGTGTAGTTCATGCTAAATAGCCCGGTAACACTGATATAAAGTACATAGTAGAGGTATCCTACGTCGCGGACGGCAAGGTAAAGGGCAAGGTTGTACAAAATCATGACAATCACTATCCCGAAGACAATTCCAAAAAGGAGTTTCCGATTGGCATATACCTCGTTTTGAGCGTGGAGGTTATAGGCTTGCAAGGTCAGTTTTTTGGGCTGATAGTGCTGCCAATCGAGGGAAAAACGTATGTAGAGCGTATAGGTAACTTTGGGCGGCAGTAGCAGGTCGAGCGTGCCGGGAATGTGCCCTGCAAAACGGGAAGAACGCACCGAGCGCGGGACGCGGTTACCGGTATAGAGGGTATCTATACTCTGTTTGCCCTCTTTTACAAATACGTGAATTTCAGGAAGATAGGTTGGCATTTTCAGCAAAACACTCTGCTGTATATCTTCTTTGTTGTGTAAAATAAGTTTTGCCCAATATACACCTGTCTGCTTTTCTATCCCTTTCAAAAGCGTGTAATTATCTACAAAAAGCAAATCGAGCTTACCGGTAACTACTTGGTCTGTCGGGATTTTACGGGCACTGTCGCGCAGGATGAGCAAATCGCTGCTAAAATCGCGTACATCTTGCCTGCCTAGCGGGCGCAGTTGTGCGGTCTGCGCGTTGGCAGGTAGTGCCCACAGCAATGCATAGCACCCAAATAAAAGCACCTGCAAAGAAAAATTCATAAAAGACTGCCACTTTTTAGCTGAGCAGACTGCAAAAGTCAATACGCGATACATAGAGGCTGATTTCGCTCAAAAAAGACGTGTAAGACCAGATAGTGAAGCACCAAACTACGGAAAAAAAAATGACTTTTGGCGATAGTCGTGCATTAATTTTAGATTGCGCTTAGTCGATGTCTTCTGCCCATGTGTATTTTTTGAGGACTTCTTTAGTAGGCTGATAGTTTGCACAACCATCCAACGATTTGCGCAAATAGCGGAGACCTTTCTCTTCGTCGCCTATGTGCAGGTAGCCGAGGGCATAATTTAGGTAAATGCCGGGATGTTCGGGATGCTGCTGCAATACCTTATAATACCGTTCGTCGGCTTCTTGCATTTTACCTGCCATCGCCAACACGTTGCCTTCCGTAAGGAACTCAAAAGACGGATGCCGGCGTGCAGAGGCTCGAATTTTCTCCCATAAATTCACAAAAGCACCTACGCCAAACACCAGATTTTTCAAGGCATTTTCTTTGAAGAATTGTTCGGCTAACGCATCGCTGCAGTAGTAGGTGTGCGAATGAAACCCGCTTTCTTTGTAAAGATAGTACATTTTGAAGTCGGTATGCTCGTCGATACGATCGAAATAGCCAGTTTGCGGGCAGGTCTTGTACTGATTCCCTCCCGACGTTAGGTAACCGTGCTTGTTAAACAACGACTCGCAATACGGGCAATAAATGTAAGGCGTTTTGACCATGTCTGTTAGGTCCACTACCGCATCGCAATGCGGGCAATTCATTTTTTCGAAAAACATTTTTTGCTCTTCAGGGGTCATCTTGGCAAGACGTTCTTTGACGCGCCGCGTGGACAGACTCCGGTTTACTACGTTGACAAACTGCTCGGGATAGTCGGATATAAGCAACACGAGCGTAGGATGTCCGGGAACTAAATGTGATGTAATTTCGGCATCTATCGTAGGATAGGGATACAAAGAAATCACCACTTTCTTTTGGTAGCTTGTAATGCGATAGATGTCTTCAAAAAATATATAGCTCTCCCCCAACATAACTCCTTCGCGCTTCATGCGTCCCACCAAGCCCAGCAATTTGTGCAAACGATTAGGCTCGTGCAAATACCGAAAACGGAACGTGTAAGAGGAGGTTTCGCGCATACCAAGAGGATTTAGGTGGATATTTTTGACATTTTTCGCATTTTTGAGTAAGTTGCTTGCCTGCTGCCCTCAGAAAACGCAACTAGCAAATATAACATTTCCTTCTTGCAAGAAGTGTGTGGCGTTTATTTCGCATACATTAATGTGTCATTCCTCCCTTGAGTCATGCCTGTCCCCTTATCTTCCCAACAAAAATCAGACGTTATCCGCGCTGTAGAAAGTTTTGTGCAACACGAGATGCAAGGCGCAGAACCCGGACACGATTGGCCCCACATTGCCCGCGTCCGCTCGCTCGCTCTGCGCATAGCCCACGCCGAACAGGCCGAGGCGTTTGTGGTAGAACTTGGCGCACTGCTGCACGACATCGCCGACGAGAAACTATACAACGACCCTCCTGCGCAACTCGAAAAAACGCAAAAACTCCTCGAAGAACTAGGGGTAGATGCCGAAACAAGCGCACACGTAGGGCAGCTTATAGCCAATGTCTCGTTCAAAGGAGGGGCAAACTACCAAACGTTCGACTCGCTGCCACTGCGCATTGTACAAGATGCCGACCGCCTAGAAGCCATTGGTGCTATCGGCATTGCCCGCATGTTTAGTTACGGCGCTATTCGGCATCGCCCGTTCTACGAACCCGACGTTTCCCCTTCGCTCACTATGTCGCCGGAAGAATACCGCAAAAATAAGGGAACAACCTTCAATCATTTCTATGAAAAACTCCTGCTGCTCAAAGACCGCATGAACACGGAAACCGCACGACAAATTGCCGAAAAACGGCACGCGTTCATGCAAGCCTTTATTGAGCAGTTTTTAGTGGAGTGGAATGCCGAAGACGCATCCATTTAAATAGCCAAGAACGTACAAAATATCATTTACAGCCTTTACCTTGCTACTCGGCTATTCCCACCGAAATTTCACCCCAACACTTAGCACACGGCCATCGGTTGGGGCGTAGATTTCGCGTACAAACTGTGGGCGTTGTAGCGTACCGCTGTACATAGGCTGCCAACGGCTCTGCCGCACATCGAGGAAGTTTTCGGCATTGACATACAGGCTGAATCGCTCCCACGTCTTTTCTATCATCAGCCCCATAGTAACATACGAACGAGTCTGACTATCATCGGCTGCAAGCCGCTGTGGCCCTGTGTAGTAGGCTTCATAACCAATACGGAACGACTCTTCCTTCTCCCACATCAGCACGGCACCTGCTCTATGACGCGGTGTGAG
>CAYUJH010000173.1:0-4921 GCA_964444995.1 uncultured Roseobacteraceae bacterium
AAGGTGTACGAAAGCCCGCAGGCCAATGCTTTTCGGGAAGTAGAGCAGGCGTACCAAGAAAATTTTATCGCGAAGCGCGAAAAAATAGGGGAACTGCTACTCGTGTTAGACCAACCCAATGCCGATGCGCACGTGGAGCAGTTGCGCGGCGAACTCAACGGCTTGCAGGTGCAAGAGCAACAACTGCGCAAAGATGCTGCGAGCCTTATCAAAGCAGCAGGAGGCGAAAGCCTGTCCGAAGCTGCCGTAGGCACTGCCCTCGCCAAAGACCGCGACTACGTATTTATCACCTTTGTTATCAACTATTTACCAGCGGGTATTGTGGGGCTGCTCATCGCAGTTATTCTCTCGGCAGCCATGTCGTCGGCCTCCTCGGAGCTGAACGCCTTGGCTACTACGAGCTTGATAGATGTCTATAAGCGGCTTATCCGTACCAAAGCGAGCGCAACGCACTACCTGACGGCCTCTCGTCTGCTTACGTTGGGCTGGGGCATATTTGCCATTGGGTTCGCTCAATTTGCCGACCGCCTCGAAAATCTAATTCAAGCCGTTAACATACTTGGCTCACTCGTGTACGGAACGGTGTTGGGGATTTTTATGGTTGCATTTTTTGTCAAACATGTAGGCGGACGTGCCGTATTTTACGCAGCTATCCTAGCAGAAATAGGCGTTTTGTACTGCTTCTTTTTTACCGATATCCCCTTTCTGTGGTACAACGTAATTGGCTGTTTGCCTGTTATCTTTTTAAGCATGCTTTTCCAACGTTGGTTACCTCCTATGCGCAAAGCGTAGCGGACTTATTCCAGCATTCCTAGCACGGTAAAGACAATTCGTCTGTTTTTTTCATGTTGTTCGTTGCTGCATTTTACACCGTTAGCGCACTCGTTGAGCAGTTGAGTTTCGCCGTATCCTTTAGCAGAAAGTTGCCGTGCGGCAACCCCCCGCTCAACCAAGTAGGCGGCAATAGCCTCGGCGCGTTCTTGGGAAAGTGCTAGGTTGTAGGCATCGTCGCCGCGTGAGTCGGAGTGGCAACCTATTTCGAGCTGTAGGCTGCTATTTTCATGCAATACCCGCTCGATGTGCGCCAACTGCGCAGCGTAGTTCTCGGTAAGAATAGGACTGTTTACGGAAAAAAAGAAGGTATCGAGCGCTATCTGCAAGCCTTGCCTGATTTTTTCAAGGGTCATTTTTTGAAAGATTACCGGTACTTCGGGCGTAAGGACGAGCGTCTGCTGCTTCCCAAAGTAGTGGTCTTTTTCAAGGCGCAGCCGATAGCTTTTTTCTTCATCCACCAAAAACGAAAAGCGACCGTCTTGGTCTGTCCGAGCTTGCTTGTTGTGTACCCCTTCGCCTTCGGTAAGAACTATGAGCGCATTGGGTAGTGGCTGCTGCGTGTGTTGGTCGAGCAATAAGCCATCGAATTGGGTAAAGTAGCCTTCGTGCAGGGGAATTTCTATCGAAATTTTTTCCCCATCGTTTACCGTTTGGGCAGGCATCAGATAGGTTTGCGCCTCATACCCTTGCGCACTCACTTCGATACGGTATGCGCGCTCAGCATAAAGTTGTATCGAAAAAACTCCCGAAACATTGCTCGTAGGGGTAGTAGTGAAGGCACTCACAAAGCTAGTTTCCCCTGTGGTAGGGTCGGTATGCTGCTCGTAGGCAAATATTTGTGCTCCTTTGATAGGTTTTTGGTTCTTACTTCTGAACACGGTTCCGTTGATGTAGTATCGCACTTGCTCTTCTCGCCCGCGTGCCTCCTGCGCGACAATAGGTGTTGCCACGCTGCAAAAAAATCCGCACAAGAGCACCCATCCACGCAGTCGCGAGCAAAGATGGCCGTGTTGCGTTGAAGAGAGAAGCATGGCTATGTAGTCGTTTTTGGTAAGTAAAACCCTTTAAAAGGGGAAGAAGCACCCATTGTAGAGGCTTCTGTGCGCGCTAAATAGGCTAAAAATGCGTAGAGAGCACCTGAAACTCTACGCGCCGGTTCTGCTCGTGCAGCGTAGAAGGGCATTTCACGTCGTTTTCGCAGTGGTTGAGCAGTACACTTTCGCCGTAGCCCTTGCCGGTAATGCTGCTATACGGCACCCCCACACGGATAAGGTACTTGACAATCGCATCGGCGCGTTCTTGCGAAAGTTGTGCATTGTAGGTATCGTCGCCGCGCGAATCGGTGTGGCAGTTAACCTGAATTTTCAGACCGGGGTGCTGCATCATCAGGTAGGCGAGGTCTTCGAGAATCAGCTGGGAGGTAAACGAAAGCCGGCTGCTGTTTACCCCAAACGCTATCCCTTCTATGTTGTACGTAGCACCTACGGCAATTGGGCGCATGTGCACCTCTATTTCGAGGATGCTTTCGTCGCTGCGACCAATCGTAGAGATAGTTTTATTGCCCGACGAAAAGTAATTTCCCTTCTTGCCAATGATGGAAAAAATGGCCTCGTCGCGTAGCGTAATGTTTAACAAGCCGTTTTCGCCGGTGATAAGGCGCGTAGCGTTTTTGGTACGCAAATTGGTGATAGTTACCTCTACGTTGTCGAGGGGGGCAAAGGTGAGGCCGTCGGAAAAAGCTACTTTCAGGTAGAATACCTTTTCGGAAGCAGATGCCAATGTAGGCAAAAGTAGGAGTGTGGCTACCACAAGCAGCCAACGACCACGAAAGCGATATGTAGGATAAGTACGCATGATGTAGTGCACGTGGTTCGAGTAAAGATAGTAAGCAGACAAATGCAAAGTTACACGTTGCAAAGCAGACAGTTGCTACACCTAAACAGCAATATGCGGTACAGAGCAACGGTTTTCAATAAAAATCTATCAAAGATTTGTTAATGAGGACGCGCCTACGGCTTTTGTTCGGCGGGTTCAACCACCACAGCCTAACAGACGCGGCCAATGCCCTTCGGGTAAATCTAAGATACTCCCTTCGTTTTCAACGTTTTCGCGCTCTTTTTGTTGCGTATCCTCGGCTGCTTGGGGCAACGCGGCTTGCTCTGATAGGGGTACGGGTTGCTGTGGGTCAGTCTTGGCAGGAAATTTTTTCATATAATTCTTCTTTTAAACTTTGTTGGTGCACTACCTTGCCCCCTTCGTCTAGGTACACAAGGATATAGAGGTTGGAGAGCGTAACGGTTTTTTCTAGGAAGTACAAAGGGTGCGTGCGCGTGCCTAGGTTGACAATGCCATCGTATTCTTGGCGCACCATGCGCCCAAACCGATTGCTCAAAAGCCCGTAGCCGGTGTTGCCGAAGGTGCGCAGTACGATATGCTCGCTGTCGTTGCGCAGAAAGTCGAAGCTATCAAATATTTCTTCCGGCACAAACGCGCCTTGTGCAAAGTTGAAAAGTCGCCATTTTTCCCCCTGTTTACACAAAAAAGTAGAGTCGTTCCAGTAGTGAATTTCCTGAAAGGCAAAAGGCGCAACTGGCTTGTTGGAAGCATCTATCAAACCAAATAACTCTTTTTTCGCTACAAAAAACTGCCCCGACGCGTTGTATGGCTTGAGCAGTGCATCGTACAACGGAGGGATGAATGTAGCTTTTTCATAGAGATATAGTCCGAATTTTCTTTGCCGTAACAAAGAAAAATATCCTTTTTCTTGTCGCGAAACTCCCTCGTATATCAGTGGAGATATTTTTTTACCGTCCCATGTAAAAAACCCTTTTTTATCGCCCAATTCCGCCACTAAAATGCTATCGGGATAGCAGATGATTTTATCATATTGGTTGGGTAAAATCGCCTTCCCTTCGGGCGTGAACAGGCCTTTTTTGCCATTTCGATTTTCGGTAACTACAAATACAACGCTGCCCTGCCCTTGCGATACGGTTTGCACGCTTATGTGCTTATACGTGCGGTAGTCAGTCATTTCTTCGCGGTAAAAGTAGCCTAGTTTGTTGCCCTCTCGCTCCAAAATAAGCCCTACCTCGCCCAAAAAGTATAGCGTATCGTATAGCGGTTGTATAAGCATATTTCCATAAACGCCTAACACACCCCATTTACCTCCTGTTTTCACGCCATAGCTTTTGCGACTTGCCAGCACTCCTTCGTAACGCAGGGGCGAAATGAGCCGTCCGTCTGCATTGTAGAGCAGATACTCATTCGCTTGTTGCGCTACCCAGCCCAAGGCGGTAGGTTGCACCTGCTGCCAAGTGCCCTCCAAAAACGGATTAGCCCGGCCGTCGAGCACCTCATATGTACCCTCGGCAGTGCGTACGATAAGGTGCGCGTCGGCAATGGCCTCGTAGCTAGCATACCGCAAGGGTATTTGCGCGGTACTTTCCGACAGTCCCATGCGTTCGGGGGCATACACACCGTATTTGTCTGCTTTGCGCACCACGACGAGTTGCGCAATGCTGGCACGTATCTCGTCGTAATGCGGATAGAGCAGCGTGTCGCCATAGTAAGAAAGCAGTCCGAAGGAGGCTCCTTTATTAAATTTTAGCCACTTATCGTGTACAGATTCAAGCACTTGGTACTGGCAAGGGAGCATTTCAAAGCCGGTGCGGTGTACCAACCCATAGCGGTCGCCTTGCCGAACGCGCAGCACACCGGGCGAAAATTCTACGATTTCGTCGTACTGAAAATCTATAAACGGCTTCCCGTTTCTATGAAACGCACCGGCGCGTCCTGCTTGGTAAGCCACAAAAAAGTCAGTGTCTAGTTGGCCGCACCGGTAGTCGTCGGGCACTTCTTCGTAGCGCGGAGGGAGTACGGTCTCGCCCTTTTGGTTCATAAACCCGTATTTACCGTCTTCTAAAAACAGAAAGAAGGGAGTTTGCTGGTAATTGCGCAATGCTTCGAGCAAGGCTAGCGGCTCGGGCAGGGCAGCGGCCGAAGGTATCGCCTCGTCAGGTTCGAGAAACCAAAGGGCGGCGCGCGCCTGTGTGGCGCCCGGCGGGGTGTTCGCGTTTTCGCTGGAGCA
>CAYUJH010000174.1:0-4908 GCA_964444995.1 uncultured Roseobacteraceae bacterium
ACTTACACGACGCTATTTTTAAAAAAACATTTGCCTTCAAAGAGGTAGCCCTCGACTACATACGTGCCGAACTTCCGCCCGAAATATGGGAAAGTCTCCAAGACGATACACTTACTATGCATTCAGAGAGTTTCGTATCGGAATCCCTGCGCGAGACCTTCAGCGATGTGGTCTATACCGTGCGCACCCGCTCTGGAGGGTCGGCACTCGTTACCATTCTTTTCGAGCACAAATCGACGCAGCCAAGCTGTATGCACGAGCAACTGGGCGGCTATTTATTCGGAATTTGGAACAAACAGCGGAAGCAAAAGCAGCCACTTACCCCCATTATCCCTATGGTGATTTACCACGGCAAAGCACCGTGGCGACACCAGCACTTTGCCGATTGCTTCGAGTCCCTGCCTCAAAACATGGAGCGGTATCTCCCTTCGTTCGATTTTCATATCAACGATTTAGGCACACATTCCTCGCTCGAAGAAATTAATCACCGCTATAAAGTGTTGTCTTTGCAGGTGCTTTTTCGTCTTTTCTACGCCGTATTCCACGAAGAAATTCTGTTAAAGGAGTTTGAGCACGTTGTAAAAGGGTTATACGAAATTTACACAACAAGCCCGACAGAACAGTTAGGCAAGGCAATGTTACGCTATCTAATCCGCAGTACGCGTGCGGCTAAAATGAACAAAAAAGCACTTAACGAAAAAATTCTTTATTTACCTCAAAATGAAAAAGCTATGTTTAAATCACTGTACGACGAAATCTTAGAGGAAGGCATGGAGGAAGGCATAGAGAAAGGCATAGAGAAAGGCATAGAGAAATCTGTAAAACAGTGCCTAAAGAAAGGCATGAGTGTGGCAGAAGTTGCCGATTTGCTAGAACTCACCGAGCAGCAAGTCGAAGCCTTTGCCAATGCGCCTTACTAGAAAGCACACGAAGAAACCTCCAACATTCTTTACCACTGCGCAGTTTTAAAAAGTAAAAAGCTATGCAAACTACGCTCAAAACTGTGCTGATGTATGTGGGTATGGGATGGATACTTGCTGCCTGCCAAACCGCAGAACACCAAGCATCCAAAAACACCCTCCTAGCCGATACCGCACAAAAAAGGGAAAAGCAGAAAAAAGAAGTGCCTCCGCATCGTAGGGGGATCGTATTTCCGAGCGGTTATACCGACCAAGTAGGCGATACGCTCACTGTCCTTTCTTGGAACGTTGAGCACTTCATTGATGCGCACGACAACCCTTACATTGGCAACGAACGCGAAGATGCCGGCAGCCAAATGAAGGAACGCATCCCGCTATTTTTGCAAGCCCTCCGCCAAGCCAATGCCGATGTGGTCGTATTGCAAGAGTTTGAGTCGGTACAATTCTTACACCAACTCGCCAAAGACTCGCTTGCCGATATGGGCTACGCTTTTTTTGCCGACCACGAAAGCATTGATTGGTACATGAACGTAGTGGTGATGAGCCGCGTGCCGCTGGGCATTGTCTATGGTTACGGCGCTGTAACTACTGCCTCGCGTTATACCGACGAAAAAACGAACGAAGAAAAATACGAAACCCAAAGCCACCTCAATACGCGCATGTGGTCGGTAGATGTGTTGGTAAACGAAGAGTATTCGTTTATGCTCACAGGGGTGCACCTGAAGGCTGGGCGCGGGCCAAGAAACGAGGCAATGCGCATCGGGCAGATTGAGTTCCTGAAAGGACAGTTCGAGCGCTTCGCAGCAGAAAATCCGAATGTAAACCTACTTGTAGTGGGCGACATGAACAGCGTACCGGGCAGCAAAGAAATCGGCACGTTGCTCGATGGCGGCTCGCCTGTAACGTTTGTGGATAACCTTGCCGACAACGTGCACACCCACCCGGCAGGCAAGCCCGAACGCCGCCTTGACTACATCTTGCCGAATGTAAATATGCAGCACGAATTAATTGCAGGCTCGTTGCAACCGGTCTATTTCTTCGACCCTGCCACGCAGGAAAGCATTGCCGACCACCTTCCCTTAATGGCAGCCTTTCTCACCCGCGATGTGAAAGGAAAGGCACGAAAGTGAGCATATCCCTCCAGCTTTTTAGCGGTTTGGTACGATGATAAACTCCACCCGTCGGTTCAATTGTTTGCCGGCGGGTGTTTCGTTTTCGGTCATTGGGCGTGCTTCGCCAAAGCCTTCTGCTCCGCGTATTTTCTGGCCCATTCCGCGCTCGGTGAGGTAGCGCAACACCGAGCGAGCACGGCGCTTAGAAAGGTCAAGGTTAAAATCGTCGTCGCCGTCGCTATCGGTATGCCCTTCGATGCGGATAAATAGCTCGGAGCGCGTTTCGAGCAGGTGCGCTAGGCGGTTCAAGTCGTAGTACGAAGAAGGGCGAATCACGTCGCTATCGTGGTCGAAGTGGAGTGTTTTCAGAATAATTGGCGCGAGGTCGGGCGAGCGCGGGTCAGTGGGGCTAAGCGAAATCGTTTCAAGGGCATACACAGGGTCGGTATGTCCGTCGCGGAGGTCAATTTCGGCAGAATTGCCAAATAGCTGCTCATTATCGGCGTACAGCACATACCGTTTTCCCTCTTTTAAAAACACCTGAAACCGGCCGTCGCGCTCTGTTTGGGCAATTTTCACCTGTTCGGGTGCGTCGTCGGCGTGCCAGCGTATTTGCGTAGGCACACCCTGCCCTTTGGCCGACACAAACTGCCCTCGCACCAGCGTAAGTGCTGCCCCTTGGTACTGTTCGGGCACTTCTATGGCATAAATATCGCGTTTTCCGAAGCCATTGCCCTCGCGGCTCGAAACCATTAGGGCGCGGTTGCCGGTGGGGCTTAGGTAAAAGCTATCGTCGTAGGGGCTGTTAATGGCTTTACCGAGGTTTATCGGCTCGCTCCATTCCGTCCACGAGTCCGTATTCAGGCGTTTAGTTACATAAATATCGTAGCCCCCTAGCCCATGATGCCCATCGGAGCTAAAGTACAGCGTTTCCATGTCGGGGTGCAGGTATGGGTTGCTTTCTGCATAGGGCGTGTTAATCGTTTCGCCCAAATTGATAGGCTCGCCCCACCCTTCGCCTTTTCGTTCTACTACGTACAAATCGAGATTAAACTCCCCTGCTCCATGGTAGTACAGCTTGCCGCGTGGGTAATTGGGCTGATGCCCCCCCACTGCGCCGGGGCGGTCTGACACAAAAATCACGGCCTGTTTGTCGGAAGTAAACGTGAGTCCGTTCTCGTAGTGAGGCGTGTTGATAGGATAGGGAAACACCTGAATAGGTCCCCACTGATTGCCCCTGCGTTCGGCATGATACAGGTCGCCTTTGCCGAGTTGGCGCACGGCAAGGGCAAGGTGGTTATATTCGGGTAGGGTGCTATAATTGCCGTAGATAATGAGCTGTTGGTCGTCGGCGGTGATATTTACGGGTACTTCGTGGGTAGTGGTACTTAGCGGCGCCACCCGGCGAGCGGGCAGCCATTCACCTTCGCGATGTACCGAAATGTATATATCCTCGCCGGTATCGGCATTTTTTCGGGAAAAATACAAGGTATTTCCGTCGGAAGTAAGTACGGGGTTGTAGTCGTTGAAAAGCGTATTGATTTGCGCACCAAGATTGCGCATGGTGCGCGGCGGGGTAGGGTCGCGCAGCAGGGCGATGGTCTTGGCGAAAAAGTCAGACCATTGCGGGAACAGATGCTGATAGTTTTGGTGCACGCCGGCGGCCTGCTCCCACTGCTGTTGGTTTACGTAGTAGGCGGCTTTGCGCACTACGGCAATGCGGGCGATGTCTGCCGGTGCAAGTTGACGGATAAATTGGTCGTACACCATTTCTTTTTCGGGCGTATAGCCCTCGTGGTGCAAATTTAATTCGCATAGTAGCGCGACGACTTCTTGCTGTCGGCGGGCGGCCAAGGCTTTTAGCTGCGTATAGGCTTCGGACTTGTCGTGCAGGCGTTCAATATCGAACTCTGCGCCATAGAACTGGGGGACGATGTGGCGTAGCTCGTCCGGTGTAAAAAGTTTAAGAATGTCTTGGCAATATTTTTCATACATTCCTCCGTCGCGCTCGCCATAGCGCCGCAACTCTTCAATGTTAAGGTACTCGGCAAGTAATTCTTTTCGGCACGCTTCGGCAAAATTGCTCCAGCGGCTTTGGGTAAAGAATAAAATAAACGCTTCGCATTGCCGCAAGAGCGACTCGCGCAGCACTAGGACTTGCTCGGCATCGGTTTCGCGGTTGTAAATACCGGAACTATACAACTGTGCGGTGGGCTTTCGGTAGGGGACATCGAGCAAAAGGCGATAGGCTTCATTTTCTATGTTGTACAACAGTGCACGTACTATTTCGTCTTCGGTAGTAGCCAACTCCAAACGGGCATTGAAGCGTTCTTCGGCAGTAAGGCGCTCGTAGGCTTCTTTGGCGCGTTGGGCGTAGGTGTAGGCCTGCCGCAGGGAGTCCGACTGAGGGGCAAAGTCGCTAAATTTATAGCCGGAGGTGCGGTCTTTATACTTTTCGGTACGTGCGCCAATGTAGAGCAGCTGTGCGCGTTGGAACAAACCAAACAGCCCGTTAGGTTCTCGCCGAACAATTTCTCGGGCCAACGGAGCGGCTGCCGTATATTCTTTGTTTTGCACGAGGGTTCTCAGGTCTTTTCTCAGCGCGTCGAGCGATTGGCCCGCCGCTTGGTGTGCGCACAATACCGCACCTGTTATCACCCAAAAAAAACACAAAATGCGTTGGTTCATGTAGATAGATTTTTGCCCGCGCAACGACAAAGAGATGCGCTAAATTTCTAACACAGCTTCACGTAGCTTCCTAAAAAGCGAATTTGCTCGGGATATTTTTTAAAAATTTCTTGTACGCGTTCTTCTTTGTAGTGGCCGTTGAAATCGATGAGAAACCAATACTTAAACGAGTCGCCTTCTTTGGCAGG
>CAYUJH010000175.1:0-1205 GCA_964444995.1 uncultured Roseobacteraceae bacterium
TTTGCCCGGGCCGACACCCCCCAGGCGATGGCGCAGCTACCGGTAGATGAGATTCGGGCTATCATCAAGCCCTGCGGCCTCTCGCCCCGCAAATCCAAGGCGATATCGGAGCTATCCCGGATTCTCCTCGACACCCACGACGGGCAGGTACCGGCCAGCTTTGAAGCCCTGGAGGCGCTGCCAGGGGTAGGGCACAAAACCGCCTCGGTGGTGATGGCACAGGCCTTTGGTGTGCCCGCCTTCCCCGTGGATACGCACATTCATCGGCTGATACATCGGTGGGGACTTTCCGATGGTAAAAATGTAATGCAGACCGAAAAAGACTGCAAGCGCCTATTCCCCAAAGAAAAATGGAACAGTTTGCACTTGCAGATTATTTTTTTCGGGCGCGAGCACTGCCCCGCACGCAGCCACGACCCCACAAAATGCCCAATATGCAGCCTATACGGTCGGAAGACGCTATTCAAATAAGCGCGTTCGTACTTGCCTTCGTTTTTTACAAGAATTTCCGAATGGAAAGCATATACCCAAGATGCATGGCTTCGTGCGAATTGTTGAATAAAATAGCTTCTTCAACATTGTTGACCGAAACGCCAAAGCCAGTTTTGAACGTCTGATAGTCTAAAAACTTCTGCGCCTCTATATCGTTTTTCAACAATTCTACGCTATCCACCAACATCGTTTTGATGGTTTGTATTTCGTCTTCCGACACCGTGCCTTGGGGTTTTGAACCGCGTTGGTAGGCTTTGAGGTACTCCATCGGCACGTAACCCGACAGCCCTGAAAGGCTGTAACAGAGCTGCTGCTGCGTAACGAGTATGTGCCCAATTTGCCATGCTAAATGATTACTGAAGCCCGGTGGGATGTGATTCATTTGTTCTACCGAAAAAGGCTCTACGATGGCAAGAACGTTTTGGCGCGTAGCCGCAAGGATATTAAGAGGAGTGAGCATAGGTCTGATATTTTTGGTGTATGATGTATAGAAGCAACCTGTTAAGGGTATGCCAGTAAAAATTTAGTACATGTTTACTTCCGGTTCTAACGCGACCCCAAAGGCGGCCTGCACATCGGCTTGCATCTGCTGGGCGACTTGCTTGGCTTCTGCACCGGTTGCGCCACCATGATTGACCAACACGAGTGCTTGCTTGGCATACGTCCCGACGTTGCCTACGCGCTTGCCCTTCCAGCCGGCGTGTTCGATGAGC
>CAYUJH010000175.1:1215-4805 GCA_964444995.1 uncultured Roseobacteraceae bacterium
AGCGAGTTTCACCGCATTGCCTTGTGGGTAGCCCACTATCTTGGGATGACTTGCCTGAAGTTCGGAAAATTTTTCGAGACTCACGAGCGGATTTTTAAAAAACGAGCCGCAGTTTCCCAGCACTGCGGGGTTGGGCAGTTTGCTTTGCCGAATTGCTACAACAGCTTCGCTGATACTACGCACACTGAGCGGTTGCTCGCCTAGCTGTTGAGCAATTGCCCCGTAAGAAATGTTAAAAGCAGGAGTTTTCCGAAGGCGAAATAGCACATGCGTGATAAGTAGCTTACCTTTCAGTTCGCCCTTAAAAATACTTTGCCGATACCCTAGCGCACACGCTGATTTTGGGAAAATGCGCGTATCGCCAGTGGCGAGGTCGAGCGCTTCCACCTCTTCGAGTACGTCGGATAACTCTACGCCATACGCGCCAATATTTTGGATGGGCGCCGCACCCACTGTGCCGGGAATCAGAGATAGATTTTCTACGCCTTGCCAATTTTGGTGCACGCAGTATTGCACAAAGTCGTGCCAATTTTCTCCGCCGGCTACACGGACGGTTACGTACTGCTCGTCTTCGTGGCGAATATCCATGCCTCGATGCGCTACGCGTAGTACAGTGCCGGCAAAATCCTGCGTGAACAAGACGTTGCTACCTCCGCCAAGTACTAGCAGGGGCTGCCGTTCCTGTTGCGCAAAAGCAAGAGCAGGCAGCAGGTCCGCACGTGTTTCGATATGCACGAGTGCAGCAGCGCGGACGGCTATCCCGAAGGTATTGTACGGCTGCAAAGAGGCTTGGCGGACAATCTGCATACGTGCTACGCGTAGTGGTGGAGGATTTGTTCGCTGATTTTCCGCAGGTCGAGGTTATTAAAATTCCCCGACGACATGAGCAAAAGATTCTCGTTGTCCCATTGCTTTGCAAGCAAATAGTCTTCGAGGGCTTGGGAGTCGGAAAAAATCTTCATGTTAGGATGCTGAAAGGCGTTTAGCAGGCTTTCTTGCGAAAGAGGGGTTAATTTTTTGAGCGCGACGGTCTTCGGGTTGAAATATACGAGTGCCTCGTCGGCACCGTTCATCGTACCGCGATATTGCCCGATGAAATCTTGGTTCAGGCTACTATACGTGTGCAGTTCCATGCAGGCGGTTAGCCGGCGTTTTGGGTACTGCTGTTTCACGGCATGTGTAGTGGCTTTGAGCTTAGAAGGGGCATGGGCAAAATCTTGGTAGATAACCATTTTATCGTTTTCGCCAAGTTTCTCCATCCTTCGGGCTGTGCCTTGGAAGCTCTGAATGGCTTCGTAAAACTCTTTTTTACTGACCCCAAGACGCGCACACGCGTGGATAGCTGCACTCACGTTGAGCATGTTGTGTTCCCCAAAAAAATGTACAGGGACACGGTTTTTATCGTCGTCGAGCAGGTAGGTAACGCCGTTCTTTACCTGATACTTTTGCATTTTGTAGGGAATAAGCGTTACGTCGTCGCGCAGGCTGGCTTCTTTGACCATCTTGGCAAGAATAGGGTCAGTTTCGTTGTAAACCAGCACACCAGCCTTGACCGACTGCTCGATGAAGCGCCTGAATTGCAGGCAGTAATCATCAAAAGAAGTGTAAATATTGATGTGGTCCCACGCAACCCCTGTAACAATGCCCAAATGATGCTTGTAGTGTAAACATTTGGGGGTGCTGTCTAGGCGAGAAGATGGGTACTCGTCGCCTTCGAGCAATATCATGGGTGCGTGTTGGCTGAGACGTACGGTAGTATCGACTCCTTGTGGCTTTGCACCTACGGCGTAGTCGAACGTTCGCTTCCAGTAGGTAAGTACGTGAATCATCATCGAAGTTACCGTAGTTTTTCCGTGGCTGCCAGTTACTACGATGCGCTGCTTATTGCGCGCATGTTCGTAGAGATATTCGGGGAAAGAGCGTACGGGCAGGCCTAGCGAGAGCGCACGTTGTACTTCCGGGTTATCGGCATGGGCATGCATACCCACAATGATCGCATCGAGGTCGGCAGTTATACGATTAACATCCCAACCCATGTGCGAAGGAAGCAGGCCGGCGGTAGCTAATCTTGTGCGCGAGGGTTCGAAAATGTCATCGTCCGAGCCACTGACTTGGTATCCTTTTTCCTTCAAGGCTATTGCCAAGTTATGCATTACACTTCCTCCTATGGCAATAAAGTGAATCTTCATACGTCAAGACGGTCTTTTATGGTTGAGCGAATTTGGTTGGCTATAAACGAGGGTCTTGTACGCAGCCTTGCTGCCGTCCCTAAAAAAACAAAAGTAGGCACTATACGCTTCCTACTTTTGGTTCAAACTCTCTGACAAAAGTAAATTAATTTTCGTAAACAGCACTGGAAACGCGCCTAAAATCTATAACTTTGGCACACGTACCCTGTAAAAATACAGACGGCTTGTAAAAAATCTCTACGTAACTGCCACTAAAAAACGGTAAGATTCAACCACTTACCTGTAGCTTAGTACGCACCAAAACTTGATTCCCACACACGATTGACCCTACACGAAATGAACGGAGAAGAGAACCCACGAAGAGGAAGCAACCCCGAAGTGAACAAGCTAAAAAAGCAACGTGCCACGCGCCTGCTCGATACGCTGGGGAAAAAACCTCCCTCCGATATTGAGCTGGAAAAAGTAGTGCTAGGTGCCATTATGCTCGAAAAAGATGCGCTCACCGAAGTTGTAGAGTTGCTCAAACCCGAAACGTTTTACAAAGAAGCGCACCAGAAAATGTATGCCGCTGTGCTCGACCTGTTTGGCAACTCCGAGCCTGTCGAAGCGATGACCCTCGTAGATAAGTTGCGCAAACGAGGCGACCTTGAGCTAGTGGGTGGTGCATACGCCGTAGCAAGCCTTACGCAGCGCGTAGAATCGGCGGCAAACATTGAATATCACGCCCGCTTACTTTTGGAGCACTCCATCAAGCGCGAACTCATCCATATTGCCCGCAAAATTCAGGAAGAAGCCTTTGAAGATACCTCCGATGCCTTCGACATTCTCGACCACATGGAGCAGTCGCTCTTCGAGATTTCCGAACTCAATATCCGTAAGAACTACGTAAAGATGAATGCCATCATGCGCGAAGCCTTCGAGGAATTGGAACATCTGAAAAACAATAAAGAAGGTCTTACCGGCGTGCCTACAGGCTTCTCCGAACTCGACCGCATCACTTCGGGTTGGCAACGCTCGGATATGATTATTTGTGCCGCCCGCCCGGCCATGGGTAAAACGGCTTTCTGTCTGACCATCTTGCGCAATGCCGCCGTGGTGTTCAAACGCCCCGTCGCGATTTTTTCCCTCGAAATGTCGTCTGTGCAGCTCGTAAAGCGTCTCATTGCGGCAGAGGCTGAAATTCGCAGCGATAAACTTCGTACCGGTAAACTCGCTGAGTTTGAGTGGGAACAACTGCTGCACAAAACCTCTTTCCTCTCGGAAGCACCCATTTTTATTGACGATACCCCCGCCTTGAGCATCCTAGAACTTCGGGCAAAGGCAAGGCGACTTCGGGCGCAGCACAACGTGGAACTCATCGTGATTGACTACCTGCAACTCATGTCGGGCGATAGCCGCAAG
>CAYUJH010000176.1:0-4717 GCA_964444995.1 uncultured Roseobacteraceae bacterium
ATACTAAAAAAGACTTACTTACAATACGTCTGCAAGGCCATATTTGCAGCGGGGCGAGTTTCTTCTGCCCATGTGGCACAAGCCTTTTCCGTTTGCCCTGCTGCTTGGTAGGCCTGCCCCAAATACAAACGGACGCGCTCTACGGCTTTTCCACTTTCTAAGGCGCGTTCGAGCCATGTGATAGCCTCTGAGGCATCGCCTTGTGCCAAGTAAAGCAGTCCCCGATTTCGGAACGCCCACGGGTTGTTTTTGTCGTAGAAAAACGAGTCGTCGAGGTCTTTGGCGGCTTGGGCAAGGTTGCCGAGTTGTAGGTGTACGAATGCGCGGTTGTTGCGGTAATACGGCTGGGCAGGCACTAAGTCCACAGCGCGGTCGAGGTATTGTAGGGCGGCCGTAAAATCACCCTGTTCGGTGGCAATTTGCCCGAGCGTGTTGAGGGCTTCGTGGCGCTTGGGAGCTTTTTCCATCACGGCTTTTAGCTGCGAAATTGCGCGTGCCGTATCGCCAGAAAGGAAGAACGCCGTGCCCAAATTTACCTCTGCATCAACAAGTGCGGGGTTGAGCGCAAGGGCTTTTTCAAAGTCAGCGATGGCGCGGGGTAAGTCGTTCAACTGCTGATAGACCGTGCCGCGGTTCAAATACACATAGCCCGAATCGGGATAGACTTGCAGCACCGTATCGAGACTGTTGAGTGCTTCTTGGTATTCCGTTAACTCGTAGTAGGCGTTGGCGCGGTTGTAGTACGCATCGGCAAAAATTCCTTCGGTATAGCGCGAAATAGCGGTGTTATAGTCTTTGATAGCGCGGGTGTATTCGCGCTCGCCAAACCATGCGATGCCTCGGTTGTTGTAGGCTTCGGCAAAGGTAGAGTCTGCTTTGACCGCCTCGGAAAAGAAGCGCAGGGCTTGGGTGTAGTCTTTTTGTGCCAAAAACTGTTTGCCCCGCAAGAAAAACCGCAGCGTTGCGTCGTCGCGCCCATCGTCCGACGAGCAGGCGATAAATAAATTACTGAAAATCAGCATAAAAACCGAAAAAATGAGCGGTTTATGCGTCTGTATCTGGCTGCTGAAATATTGCTTTTGCATGAAGTCGGTCTTTTTGAAGTTGCATTTTAAGGGTTTCCAAATCGGCAAATTTCTGTTCTTCGCGCAGGCGTGCCACGAACAACACCGTGAGTTCTTTGCCATACAAATCGAGCTGCACGTCGAAGAGATGTACTTCGAGGGAAAGTGCTTTTGCATCGGAAACGGTTGGGCGAAGGCCAATGTTCATCATGCCTTCGTAATCACGACCCTCACAGTGTACACTGACCGCATACGTGCCCTGCGCGGGCACGAGTTTGTAGGCATCGGTGAGCTGTAAGTTGGCCGTAGGGAAGCCAATTGTGCGCCCAAGTTGGTTGCCGGGCTGCACGGTGCCGCGCAGGCTGTACGGGCGACCGAGGTACTTAGTAGCAGTGCGCACGCCGCCTTCTTGCAGGGCTTGCCGAATTTTGGTAGAGCTAACCGCCACTTCTTCCAGCGTTTGCTTGGGGATTTCTTCTACGGCGAAACCGAGTTCGGCTTGGTGTGCCATGAGGTAGTCGAAGCCGCCTTCGCGGTTGCGCCCGAAGCGATGGTCGTAGCCGATGACGAGCTTGCGGGTGTTGATTTTTTCGATGAGAATTTGCTGAATGAACTCCGACGAGGTAAGGCGCGAAAATTCAGCATCGAAGGTAATGACGACCAACTGAGCCACGCCAAATTGCCGAAAGAGGGTTATTTTTTCGTCGAGTGTGGAAAGCAGTTTGAGGTCTGTAGCCTCCTTTTGCAACACAAAACGCGGATGCGGCCAAAAGGTGAGCACGGTGCTTTTCAATTGCTCCGCAGCGGCTAGTTCGACGAGGCGTTGCAGAATTTTTTGGTGCCCGAAGTGCAGGCCGTCGAACGTACCACTCGTAACGACCGAAGGGGGGAGTTTGGAAAGGGCGGAAAGACCTTGATATACGTGCATATTGTGTTATGTTGCAGAATTGGGCTTTATTTCGGAGGCAAACGTTTGGATGTCCCACGCATGTTCGACGCGAAAGTCGCCAATAGCCGTTCGGCGCAGGGCGGTCATGTACGCGCCCGTGCCGAGTGCTTCGCCGAAGTCGCGCACGAGCGAGCGGATGTACGTGCCTTTTGAGCACACCACCCGAAAGTCCACAAAAGGCAATGCGACCCGCGTTAGCTCGAAGGCATAAATATGTACAGGACGCGGCGTTAAGTCTAGTTGTTTGCCTGCTCGCGCCAAATCGTAGGCGCGTTTGCCATCTACTTTTATCGCCGAAAATACGGGAGGCACTTGCTCGATTTCCCCCACAAATTGTGCGGTAGCCTTGCGAACGGTCTCTTCGGCGAGGTCGCCTAGTTCGGCAAATGGGGTAACCTCGGTTTCGAGGTCGTACGAAGCGGAGACTTTGCCCAGCTCCAACTGCCCGGTGTATTCTTTAGGCATAGCCTGAAAGCGTTCGATTTGCTTGGTCATTTTGCCTGTGCAGATAATGAGCAGCCCCGAAGCGAGCGGGTCGAGCGTGCCGGCATGTCCTACTTTTTTGATTTTGAGTAAGTTACGAACTTTTTTCACCAAGTCGAACGAAGTCCACTCGAGGGGTTTATCAAAACAAAGGACTTCGCCTTCTTGCACGTTTAGCTCGGATATTTTTTTGGGTAACACCGTGTATTTTTTCGTTTTTTGGGATGTAAAGAGTGGTTGATATACGTACATTGTAGCGGTTGGCAAGCGAGGCTCGCTAGGCTGCAAAGAGTGCATAACCAACGGCCGCACTACCCACCAGAAAGCAGTACACCGCAAAGAACGAGAGTTTCCCCTTGCGCACTACGCGAATCATAAGCTGGCAAGCGAACGCACCGGTAACAAAGGCAGCCAAAAAGCCCAGAACTAAGGGCTGTAGGGGTGTTTGCACGGCTTGCGTAGCGGAAAGTTCCCAATAATCTTTTAGTTCGAGCAGTGCCGCGCCTAAAATTGGGGGGATGACCATCAGGAACGAAAAACGTGCGGCTTGTGTGCGCTCTACGCCCAGCAACAGGGCCGTGGAAATCGTAGCGCCGGAGCGGGAGATACCGGGCAAGACGGCAATCGCCTGCGCAACGCCAATCAGAAACGCCTTGGGGAAGTTCAAACCGCCGGCGCGCTCCACGTTTTCGAGCCGAAACGCCAAGAACAGCAAGCCGCCGGTGCAGAGGAGCATACTGCCCACAAGCAGCAGGTTTCCGTCGAAGAACTGTTCGATGTCTTTCTTAAAAAACACGCCTAAAAAAAAGACCGGCACCATAGAGACGAGGATAAACAGCACAAAGCGCGTAGCCTCGTTGTATTTCCATTGAAACACCTCGCGCAGCAGGGCGAAAATATCGTTCCGAAACACGACGAGGGTGCTCAACGCCGTAGCGAAATGCACCACGACCGAGAACAGCAAATCTTCTTCGAGTTGTATGCCCAGCAGAATCTTTCCCAGCTCTATGTGTCCGCTGCTGCTTACGGGCAAAAACTCCGTAAGGCCTTGTACGATGCCTAGTAAGAGCGCTTCCCACCAGCTCATGCCTCGTTGTTTGTAGGTTCAGAGGTGTCTTTTTTCTTTTTCAACAAGGCCCAAAATGGCACCATAAAACCAGTCATGAGGATGATAGGGCCAAGGGTAAGTCCTAAGAAGCCAAAACCATGCGGCTCGCCGTCGAGTGCCATGACGATGTAGCCCAACACGATTAGCCCAATGCCGAGCAGCATGATGCGGTAATTCTCTTTGCCAAAAGGCATTTCATTTTTTGTGTTTTCCATCTTATATTATTAATTGATATGATTGAACGATTTTCTTGACGAGATTTTAGGAATTGTTTCAAGGGTTGACAAGACCTGATATCATCCCCAAGCATCTTTTTTCGGGAATTTGTAGGCTTTTTTATTTTTTTCGGCTTGAATTTTTCCGCGCCTTCGGCGCAAAAGTAGGAGAATGTAGGCAAACCGACGGCGCGAACGTGTGAAAAAGTCCTATTTCGGCGTACGCACAAGGCGCAAGACTTGCAGAGAGTCGTTGTTTCGCGCCGCGATAAGGTACGGAATGCCGTTGCTACCCTGCAAGAGGCGCAGATGCCGCACTTCGCCGCGCAGCCAGAAATTTACCTGCCTATTCGGAATGCTCTCCCATTGCCCACCACCGAGATTGCGCAACACCGTGCCATAGCTCGCATCGAGCCGCCCAACGGCAGGGGGCACGCCGTGTAGGTTGCCTCCGAGGGCTAGGTCGGGGCGGCCGTCGCCATCAAAATCGTGGACGAGGCTGCTGAATAGAGGCGAAAATTGCGCTTCGAGCGGGAGCACGGTCTGTTCAAACGTGCCGTCGCCGAGGTTGCGCAGGAACAGCGAGGCGTTTTGCACCACCTTGCTGCGCAGTGCTTTGGGCAGTGTTTCCGGAAAAAGCTCGTCGAGCGTTTTTTCGGCGAGGTCGCTGTATTGGAAAAAACGCTTTTTGAGCGAGGGCATTTGCCGTGTTAGCGCGTCGCGGTCGGCGAGGGGAAACGGCTTGCGCGCACCGTCGCCCGCACTTCGATAGAGGCTAATGAGTTGCTCTTGTATAGAGTTATCGTCAAAGTCATACAGAAACATTTCGAGCGGTTCTTCGGGCGTGCCGCGCAGTTCGGTATTTAGCCCAAAGTTACCGGCGAGTATATCGTCTAAT
>CAYUJH010000177.1:0-4682 GCA_964444995.1 uncultured Roseobacteraceae bacterium
CCGCGAGGGTCGTTGTGAACCACAAAAGCAATTCCGTCGGCACCTAGCTCGTCTTTTTCCCCAAAAAAAACGTCAAACTCTATTTCAAAATAGCGTGTTAGGTCGAGCTTTTGCTTATGGTACGCCATCCCGCTCGAATACGGCTCGTCGGGCGTAAGTTGAATACAATCGGTGCCCATGTGCGCCGCATCGCCGATAAGAACAAACTGTGCGAAAGTCGGGGCAGTCATGCAGGCGAAAAGCAGAGCCAAAGAGTAGCGCATGAGGCAGTAATTTTTTATCAAAAAAGAAAGACCTGAAAGAAATTGTTTATAATTTATGTAAATTTTTTGGAAAGTCCTAGTGTATATTCCCAATCTGGGCGTTTTTCCAAAGAGAACCTTTTAAAAAGAGTCGCAGTGCTTATTATTGTACGCTCTAACTATCTTGACACGAGAAAAAAATGACCCCCCTTACAAACCATCTACCCTCTCTGCTAGGCTTTTTCTTGCTTTTTGTCTGTCTTCGCGCAACGGCGCAGGAGCAGTGGGCAAGTCAGGTAATAGGCGCATCGTCGGCGTATGCGAACGCGAAAAAGCCTACGCAATTTCAGGCTGTTCAAGTACTTGGTAAGCCTAGAAAGCTCCCGTCTTTTGGTTCTAGCCCGTGCGTGTGGTCGCCGGCAACACAGAACAACACAAAAACGGAGTGGATACATGTAGGCTTCAATCAGCCTATGCGCATTCAGCAAGTAGCGATTGCCGAGAGCCATAACCCCGGTGCGGTGAGCGCGGTGTATGCTTATGACGGGCAGAAACGCGAATATCTTCTGTACCAAAACGAGAAGCCCAAGCCCTTATCTGTCCAGGGGCGCGTGTTTCATGTGTTTGTGGAGAAAACGGATTATTTAGTACACAGTGTGAAAGTGATGCTAAATACAGCGGCCGTACCGGGTTGGAACCACATAGACGCGATAGCAATTTCACCCTCCAATGTGCCGGTAGAGGCTAGAATTGCTGTGGTGGACGATGAACTTACGAATGCAGAAGTAGAGCGTTTGCCCGGTACGATTAACACGGAGTACGACGAAATTTTTCCAATCATTTCTCCCGATGGAAAAACCCTGTATTTCGACCGAAAAAATCATCCTGATAATTTTAAAGACCCTACTGTTTTTAAAGAAACAGGCAAAATAAACGACGATATATGGTACGCTGAACTTGTTGGTGGGGAGTGGCAACAGGCCGTACACATGTCCGCACCGCTCAACAATGTGCATCATAACTATGTATGCTCGGTAACGCCCGACGGAAATACGTTGTTAGTAGGCAATGTATATCTGAAAGATGGCACAGCTGCCGGGGGGGTATCTATGAGCCATCGGACGCCCGACGGTTGGTCGTTCCCCGAAAAATTACAAATTGACAACTACTCGAACTTGAACCGATACAGCGAATTTAGCTTGGCAAGCAATGGCAAAATTTTGTTCTTAGCGATTGAGCGCGACGACAGTTTTGGCGACCGCGATATTTATGTGAGTTTTAAGAAAGAAGACGGGCGGTGGTCGGAACCTAAAAACTTAGGGCCTGATGTTAACACGGCAGCTACAGAGCTAACTCCCTTCCTCGCTGCCGATGGTTACACGCTCTATTTTGCCTCGTTGGGCTACAGTGGCTACGGCAGTGCCGATATGTACGTGTCGCGCCGCCTCGACGATAGCTGGACGCGCTGGAGCGAGCCGCTCAACATGGGTTCTTCGTTCAACTCGCCCGATTGGGATGCCTCGTACACGGTGGACGCTTCGGGCGAATACGCCTATTTTGTATCGTACAAAAACTCTACGGCGCAAAGTGCCGATATTTTCCGTGCGCGCTTGCCACAGAAAGCCAAGCCAAAGCCGGCTGTCATTGTCTATGGCAAGGTATTTAACGCCAAAACTGGCGAGGGCATACAGGCCGAGATTGCCTACGAAAGTCTGAAGAGCGGGACGGAAATAGGCATTGCCTCTTCGAGTCCGAAAGATGCCTCGTATAAAATTGCGCTGCCCGCTGGCGAAAACTACGGCTTCTGGGCAAAAGCAAAAGGGTTTCTCGCCTTAACAGAAAACCTCGACCTCAACGGCATAGAAGCCTATGCCGAAATAGAGCGCAACTTGTACCTAACCCCTATCGAAGTGGGGCAGTCGGTGCGTTTGAACAACATTTTCTTTGTGCAAAGCGAGGCGGCACTCATGGAAGAGTCCTTTCCCGAACTTGATCGCATTGTACGCACCTTCCTCGATAACCCCTCGCTCGAAGTGGTCCTCGAAGGGCACACCGACCTAGGCGGCGACCCTATCCTGAACATGCAACTTTCCAAGCAGCGTGTAGAGGTAGTAAAGTCGTACTTGGTGCGCAAAGGCGTGCGAGCGAGCCGCATCGAAACGGAAGCGTATGGTAGCACGCGGCCTCTGTCCCGCGCCCGCGACCCGGAAAGCATGAAACTCAACCGAAGGGTAGAGTTTAAAATCACTAAAATAGAGAAGTAAGCCCTACAAATAGCACAAAAAATGCCCCGTGCGTTTGTCGCACGGGGCAGGTATAGCAGTTGTCCGCTTTGTGTGTTGCGGAAATTACGTGCTTACATGGGTGCGCCACTCTGTAGCATAAGGTACGCTACGCGCACGGCGGCAGTCGTTAAGAAGACCACGAGGAGTAGCTTCTTTTCGGTACGACTCAGATAGAAAGGTAGTCTGAATCTCATAAATAATACGATTTGGTGAAAAAAGAATCTGCGTATCCGTAGGGCAATGCGCCCAATGGCAAACTTCTCGTAGGCGAGAAGTACAAGCGGTGCAGGCTAGGGCAAAACAGACGATGTGGTGTCAATCAACTGTTTGCGCGGGTCTTTTGGGTTCTTCGACAGTTTTATTTGCCAAAGCGAATATTTGAATTTGCAATTTTCAAAGACAGCGGCAAAGGTAGAGGCTTAGTTTGGGAGTTGCAAACTTTTGTACCGAATTTTGTGCGACCCACACCGCAACCGTTGCCAAAGTGGCTTGCCCAAATAGCCTTAATACATGCTTTTGGGCAAACGCACTGTGCGCCTTATTTTGTACTTCTCTTTTTCCGCCATGCAGAGGTACTCTGTTTCACACGCCGTTTTTTTACTACGGAGTTTCGTCTAGCTTCGCTCTATTAATTGCGTAAGTTGCCACTTTTTTTCCCTGCTCTAGCCCTACTTCCGAATCGAACCGGTAGTGAATACCTCCATAAATTCGCGAATCGCCGGCTTCCACTGCCTTTTTCTGAAACTTGGCTGCTTCGTTAGGGAAAAAGTATGCTAGTATCTCCGCAGCCGCACCAGAAAATGTGCTATGCCCTGAGGTATAACTCGGAAAATTAGGGGTGCCTAAAATGGTTTTGAAGCCGGGAATTGTTTGTATTGGGCGCGGATAATAGTAATAGTACTTAGCATCCCAACAACTAATTCCGGCATCCATGATAGCCATATTCATATACGCAAACACACGTGCCGATTGCAGCGGGTTCAATCGGTACGTTACAATATGCTCTTTAGCAAGCCGATTCCAATGCCCCGGAGGGGTGTACGTACCGGCGCCATCTTGCCACCAATTAGCAATTTTTCGCTGCTCGTTTGTTAGGTTTTTAGCAAAACGTTTAAGTTCTTCTACGTCTTTGTTAAATGCCGCAGAACCAATAGCAGGAGGTGGTTCTGGGCGTACGTCTTCCACATTAGGGACGTTCCACATTTTCACTTTGCCAAAAAAGGGCACAATTCCTACCGGCCGAGGAGGGATTTCCAGATTTATCCATGCCCATCCAAAACGCTGCATAGCGGCTTGCTTAATAGACTCTGAAACGGCCAGAGGTGTTTGCGCTAGGTGCATACCATCGGTTGCAGCTCTTTTCAAGGCTATTTTTGCCACTTCGGCGCCTATTATTTTTCCCGCTTCAAGGTCGCTTTCTACATGAAGACCTGCATAGAGCAGGCTACCCAGATGCTCGTCTGCCATTTGGCTTAGGTAATTCGCCTCTAGTGGAAACATAGCTAAAAGCACATCACGAGAGGCAATGGCTAACACTGCCCCATCGGAAGGATAGGAAGGCAGAGCATTACGTGGATAAGCCAGTTTAATATTGGTATCTACTTCGTGAGGGGCAGGCCGATTGTACAAAAATTTGTAGTGCCATGCTGTAATGAGTCCGTCGTATTGCGCTACGCTTAGGTAGGCAAAAGCTCTACTGGCGTAAGGAGGATGTGCAAAGGGAAAGGGAGGCGGCCCGTTCGGGTTACTCGGTGTAGGTAGTGTGTAGGAACCATCAGCATTAGGACTTGGTAATAAATTATATTTTGCTGCTAATTCCAACGCTATTTCATTCCATCTTACTATCGGATTTGCCGTCCAATACGCTACTGCTTGCTCATTTATATTTTCTGAATGAAGCAGTTGCCTAAGCGTTGCCAGTTCGGTTTGATAGGCCGCAGAAGTAGTGGAAACAGGCGTAGGAATTTCTATTTGGCTCGCCGTATTAAGCAGTATGGGGCGGAGTTTTCCTCCTTCCGCGTTCACGCTACTGAACGGATAAGATTCAAAATTGAAATGAGGTGAAAATTCATCTGAACATGCTATTGAAAAAATTATCAATATAAATACGCTATATTTTAAGAAATTAGTTTTCATTTTTTTATATTTTAATGAA
>CAYUJH010000178.1:0-4672 GCA_964444995.1 uncultured Roseobacteraceae bacterium
TGCTCATAAATGGCAGTTTGTCCACCATCTTGGTCAACAGGCGCGACTTCGACTGGTAGTCCACCCCGAAGCCCCACAGCGTATTGCGCACAGGCTCGGTACCAATGCTCACCCGCGAGATAATGGGTCGTTCGTTGAGGTGCAACAGCGTGCCGGTAAAGCGTATGTCTTTGGAGAGATGATATTCGGCATCGAAGCCCAGTAGGTTTCGTGTCTGAAAACTGAACAGGTCAGCCCGCTCGTACTGAATCACAATTTCGCGCCCCGAATTGATAACGCCTTCGTTCATGATGCGCACGCGCCCAAACTGATAGTCCACCGTAAAGTCCACACCTTCTACGAGCGGGCTGTTGCCTACGCGCACAATGACCGAGTTTGGCGCAATGTTAATACCGGGCAAAATAATTTCATTCGAGGAGCCAGCTTGGTAACTGCCCCGCAAAAAGAACTTGTTTTTCAACGTGTTCAGTAGTGCGTCGGCCTGCGTACCGCTGTACAGGTCGTCGAAGACGTATTTACTTATCAGGAAGTCTTCCATGCCCGGCTCAAAAAACGACTCCAAGTGGCTACCGAAGGGTTCGAGGACGGGGAAAATGATGTTGCCCGTTTCTTCCTGAATCGTTACGTTAGGGATGTAGTCAAAATTTCCGTCGCGCTGCGGGTCATTATTTTGGTTGAGGCGGTCAAGACCCATTACCTGTATGAGCGGTAAATCGCGCAGCCGTGCGCCTTCGTGTAGGCTGGGATTATCTATGCCCGTAGCGTCGTCGCGGTAGATGACGCGCATCTGGAAATTATCGCGCACGAGTTGGAAGGCTTGCAGGGTGTAAACGTTTTTCATCATCAGGTCCCACGAAGGCAGGTCGGTGCGGATGGTCGAAGGGGACAGCATCTTTAAGAAAATTGCTTGGTTATCGGGCAACGAGGCGTAGTCTTCCGTCAGTTCGCCCACCTTGTAGATTTGTCCGTTGAAGGTATATTCGAAGGAAACAGCGACGATTTCATCGTTTCGCAATGGTGTTACAAGCGAGATATAACCAAGGAGTGGATGAAAGGTAAACTCGTTGGGCTGAAGCCGGCGCGAGGCGCGTAACAGTTCAAATTCACCGCCTTTTTCAAGGCCAAGGGCAAGTTCCAGTTCGCGGGTTGCTTGGTCGGGGTTACGCGCATTGGGATTATCGCGCACCGTTTCGTAAAGGGCGTTGGCACTGTTGCGTGCTGGGCCGGGTATTCCTGCACCTACGTTCGGATTCTCTGCCCCGAAGGGTCGGCCTTCGCCCAAGTCCATCAAACCTACCACGTTGCGCAGCGTTTGGGTGTCGTTGGTGCGGTTGGTTACATAGACTTCCACGCGGGTAACGACTACGCCGGAGGTAATTGCCGGCAACGACTGCAATGAGCGTTCGTAGTTGTCGCGGAAGAAATGTGCGAGGAAAAAGTGGCGGTTTAGGTCGTACTCGTGGGCGCGGAGTTCAAATTCGCGTGCCTGCGCACCATTTTTGATGCGGATTTGCTCGCTTGTGCCGCGTTGGCTCGAGGCTACGGCGTTTATCCAGAGTTTGCCAAAGCGCAGGCGCGTACTTACCCCAAAGAGGTTTTGCGCGCCGGTAATCAGGCTGTTACTTACCGGAAAGCTAATGTTTCCCAGATTGACCTCCTGCACGATGTCGTGCTCTTCGGCGGTATAACCGAGGTTGTACTGCTGCTCGAACTGAAAGGCATTTTTGGTGTCGAAGTTGGTGTTCAGCTCAATGGCTTCACCAATTTTTCCCGAGAGGTTCATGCCAATTTGCTGGTCGAAGTTGAACCCTCCGTTGCGCTGCTGTCGGACGGGAATTTGGGGGTTATCCACCCGTTGCCAAAGGCCGCCGAAATCGAGGACGAGGTTGCCGTTCATGCGGATATCCACCGTATTTCCGCCTAAAAATCTGCCAATTTTTGGGCTAAGTTCGATAGGCGGAATGAGCCTCCCGTCGTCTATTTTCTCCTTGTCTTCGTTTGCCGACTCGCCGTCTTGGCCATAGGAAATTTGCTTCCAGTAGTCGCGGGTCATCTGTTGGTAGCGGTAATTTTGGTACTCGCTAAACGAAATGCGCGATGGCGGACGGTAGAGCAGCGAGCTATCGCCGATGCTCTCGTTGAGGTCGTAGTATAGCCCTGTGGTATCGAGGCGGGGGAGCAGCATAAGGTTGGGCGGAGGCAACAACAAGCGCGAACGGCTGTAGAACCCTCGGCTGATAGGCGTGCCATAGCGGTCTTGGGCGTAGGGGGGCAGGTTTGCCGAGCGCACTTTAGTGGTATCGGAGGGGGTGTCTTTATCGCCTTGTTGCTGGGCGAGCGCCTCGAAAGAACCAAGAAGAGAGAGTGCAAAAAAACTTAACGAAAAGAAAACCCACGCGGTAGGGGTTGTGCGTTGAACTGTTTTCACGATGGTACTACTCAATTACTCTTTCTGTTAAAAATCTTGGCTAAAATTTTTTGTGAAAAAACAACTGCAACAGCTATCCCAAAAAAGACCTTTATCGTTTCAAAACGCAAAGTCTTTTTCAAAAAACCATAAAATGGACACGAAAGCATGCCTGCACTCTACGGTGCCGCGCCGAAAACAACCGGCGGGCGGGTTGCACATTCGCTTTTTCAAATGTTCAGCCAAACAAAAATTCAATCAATACTTTTTCTAAAAGCGTTGTGTAGAGTTACTGCATGTACTACTGGCTTTTTAAGGTGAGCTTAATCAATTCTTCAATACTGAGCGTGTCGCCATGTTGCTGGGCAATTTGTTGCAAACTTTTTTCGGCGGCTTGGCGGTTTACGCCCAGCACAACGAGTGCCTGCAGGGCTTCTTCGCGCCGTTGGGCGATGCCGGCCTTGAGCTGCGTGGTGGGGTCGGTAGCTGCTGCGGCACTTGCCGAGAGGGCACTGCCGAACTTGTCTTTGAGTTCTAGGATGAGCCGTTTGGCGGTTTTGGCACCTATGCCTTTTACCGACTGAATGAGCGCGACGTTTTCGGTAGCTACGGCTTGGGCGAGTTCTTCCACACTCAGCGAAGATAGCACCATTAGGGCGGTAGAAGGCCCCACGCCCGATACGCTCAAGAGTTGCAAAAAGGCACTTTTTTCACTTTCTCGCTGAAAACCATAGAGCATTTGCACGTCCTCTTTCACGTAAAAATGCGTGTAGAGTTTGCAAGATGCGCCCTCTTCAAGCGCCGAATACGTACTGAGCGATATGCGCACCTCGTAGCCTATGCCATGGTTATCTACTACAGCATACGTAGGCGTTTTTTGAATTAATGTGCCGGTGAGGTAATAATACATAGAGCGGTGTACGCAGAGGTAAACAGATAGGTGAAAAGATGCTGCCTGTAAAACAAACGACGAAGGTAGTAAAAACACAGCAACCAAAAGAGAAACGTTAAAAAATCCGTTTGTTGATTTGCCAAAGAATACCCCTTTTTGCGTGATTTCAAGTATGTTTTATCCTTTGAAAGAGCGTAAAACGACTTCTAGCTCGCGCACAATTTCGCGCTGTTTTACGGCAGGCGAGAACACAAACGCTTCGATGTAGTAGAGACGGCTTTGGCTCTCGTCGAGGAAGACATAACTTAAAAACGGCCCGCCCATCGAGATATTCTTGGTGCGCCACAGGCCTCTACATTCTACCGCATATTTGCCGTTGAAATCCATCGTTTTGGTGCGCATTGGCTCTAGCGACTCGGTAAGCATGTAGGAGTTGAGGTTGGCAGGGTCGCCGTAGATATACTGCCGCGCTATGCTATCGCGCCAAGCAATAATTTGCTCGGCTTCAAACTGCGTCTCGCTCGTGTAGGGGCGATAGGCAAAGAAAATGTTGCGGTCAATCTTAGCTTCGGGATGACGCAACCACGTAAAACCCACCGTATCTTTCACCAACTGAAAGCCCGGTGGAATATGGTTGGTGAAATTGTGGTTGGTTTTCAGCATGTTTTCGATGGATGTATTGCCCGCTACCGAAAGCACGTCGGCCTGTGCTCGTTTGTGCTCTTCGTCGTTAAAAAACTGCTGAATGGCTTCTTTTTGTTGTGTTAGATGTGTGATAAGTGCCTGCTGCTCGGTAGCAAAGAAACGGTACACGACCTGCCCTTTGGCGTACTCATCGCGCTTTAGTTGCTCAAACCGCTCGCCTGTGCGTACTATCTCCACGCTTTCGGGCGTAAAATAGGACTGCAGCAGGCGGCTGCCGTAGCTCTGCGAGTCGAAGGTGGTTACCGTAACAATATTAACATGCTGCTTGAGCAAGCCGCTAAAAAGATGCGGACGGATGTAGCGGAGCGTAAACAGAGGTTGCGGACGCGGTAAGCCCGGCGTGGGTGCGCTAAATACCTCGCGGACGGCATCGCCCAAGGCGCCTTCCCACAAGGCAGAGTCCATCACCAAAATAATTTCGCCACGCCCTCCCTTCGCCGAAGGCAGCAGACCCAGTTCCTTGCCGTCTTCTTGCTGACAGCTGCCTAGCAGCGCAGCGACGGCCACCAAAAAAAGTCCTAAGAAGAGATGGGTGCGATACAATGCGTAAGAGTCGGATATGCGAGTTGTGGAGTTCATACGGCTTGCCTACGTAGTAATAAAATACATGAAAAAAATACATGAAAAAAATACATGAAAAAAATACATGAAAAAAATACATGAAAAAA
>CAYUJH010000179.1:0-4666 GCA_964444995.1 uncultured Roseobacteraceae bacterium
ATTGCCATGCGCACGCCCGGCCGCGCCGCGCCAGCGGCACAACCGCACACCGAGTTAACCACCACGAGCGCAGTGCCTTCGTGCTCGTCGAGCAGTGCCACTACATCGTCGGCTGTTTTCAAATCTTGGAAACCGTCTTCTGTAAGTTCCGCCTTCATAGGCGCAGTAAGGTGAGGAGGATACATATTTTGTTCGCGTGTTTAAATGCTGAAAGATATATTTACTATGATAACTAATAAGTCAATAACTTGGGAAAGCTGTTGAAAGTTCGCAAAAATTTTCTGAACGACGCAAAGTTGGCTACATAAAGCCCAGTTCGAGCTTGGCCGCCTCCGACATCATCTCTTGCGTATAAGGCGGGCTAAAGGTGAGTTCTACCTGTACCTCGTTCACGCCCTCTACAGCCCGCGTTTTCTTTTCCACTTCGCCGGGGATTTCCTCGGCCGAGGGGCAGGCTGGCGAGGTGAGCGTCATTAAAATATGTACGTTATTGACCGGGTAAATCGTGATTTCGTAGATAAGTCCCAACTCGTACACATCTACGGGAATTTCGGGGTCGTAAATGGTTTTTATCGCGTTCACCACGCGTTCTTTGAGTTCTTGGTCTGTCATGGTAGTTGTGTTTTTTTAGGGTAAAAAGAGTAAAAAGCGGCACTACGATTCCGAGAACTTGGCATCGTAGGCAAGCGCATAGAGGCGAATTTGCTTGAGCATGGCTGCCAATCCGTTGGAGCGGTTCATGGAAAGCATCTCGCGCAGCCCGATTTCGTCCACAAAGTAGAGTTCTGCCTGCTGAATTTCTTTGGGGGTACGAGCCGAAAGCACGCGCAGCAACAAACCTACCAAGCCTTTTACGAGTGTGGAGTCGCTATCGGCGGTAAAGTGTACCTTGCCTTCCCCGAAACTAGGCTGCAGCCATACCTTCGATTGGCATCCTTTTACGATGTTCTCATCGGTTTTGTAGGTTTCGGGCAGGGGAGCTAATTTCTTGCCCAGTTCTATGATATAGGCGTATTGGTCGTTGCGGTTATCGAACAGCGCAAACTCTTCTATGATTTCGTCTTGTATTTCGTTGATCGTCATGGCGGGGTAAAAGGTTTTTAAAACTGTGTGGAACAAACTATGCCACAGACCGCAGTCTGCAACCGTGTTTTTCTACCGAAACATCGCGAGCACCTTTTCAATTCCTTCGCCGAGTATCTCTATTTCTTGGCGGGTGTTATAGACGGCGAAGGAAGCGCGGGCTGTGCCATCGAGTTTGAGGCGGTGCATGAGCGGTTGCGTGCAGTGGTGCCCCGTCCGGATAGCGATGCCGTTTGCGTCGAGCATCATGCCGAGGCCGTAATGGTGCACCTCGTTGAGCACGAAAGAAACCACGCTTACCTTATCGGCTGCTTGCCCCACGAGGCGCAGTCCTTTGATACGCCCGAGCACTTCGGTGGCGTGTTGTAGCAGGTCGTTTTCGTGGGCAGCTATCTGTTCTTTGCCTAGCCGATTTACAAAATCAAGGGCTTCTTTGAGTGCAATCGTGTCGCCGATATTGGGCGTACCAGCCTCGAACTTATAGGGTAAATCGTTGTAGGTTGTTTTCTCGAAACGCACTTCTTTAATCATTTCGCCGCCGCCTAGGTAGGGGGGCATTTCTTCCAGAATGGCTTTTTTGCCGTATAATACGCCCATTCCTGTCGGACCATATACCTTGTGCGCCGAAAAGACGTAAAAATCGCAGTCCATCGCCTGCACATCTACCACGAAATGTGGGCTAGATTGTGCACCATCTATCAGCACCGTTGTGCCGTTGGCATGGGCCGCACGGATGTACTTTTCTACTGGGTTTATGGTACCCAGAGTGTTCGACACGTGCACGAGGGCAAGTAACTTGGTTTTGGGGGTAAGCAGTTGCTCAAATTCTTCGTAGAGCAATTCGCCGGCATCGTTGATGGGAATTACCTTGAGTGTTGCGCCTTTTTCTTGGCAAAGCATTTGCCACGGAACAATGTTAGAATGATGCTCCATGGTGGAAATAATGATTTCATCGCCCGCGCCAATGTATTTCCTGCCCCATGTATAGGCGACAAGATTGATGCCCTCGGTAGTACCCTTCGTGAAGATAACCTCCTCGGCAGAGGCGGCGTTGATAAACTGCCGAACGGCCTCGCGGGTATCTTCAAAGGCTGCAGTCGCCTTGGCAGCCAAGGTATGCGCACCTCGGTGTACGTTGGAGTTTATTTCTTGGTAGTAGCCCGAAATTTTGTCTATCACCTGCCGAGGTTTTTGCGAAGTGGCGGCGTTATCGAGATAGACGAGGGGATGACCATTTATTTTCTGGTGTAAAATGGGAAATTCGTCGCGAATTTTTGAGATATTTAGCATAGCGGTATCAAAAGGGTGTGTTGAATCTTTCTAAATAAAAACCCAACAGACAACGCAAAGGTTATGTTGCCCAAGTATATTCTGCCAAATATCTTCATTATACTGTATTCTTTTTTCGGGTTGCTTGTTGTTTTTACCGAATTTCCCGCACTTCTCGTACTTGGTCTTCGAGTCGCCAAAAGGCTTCTTTAATTTCTTGAATGGCCTCGGAGGGTTCGTCGGGAAATTCTCGCCCGATGAAGGCAGAAAAGCGCCAAATTTCTAGCACCTCCGAAGTTTCTATTTCGTAGGGAGGGTACGCCAAGTTATTCGATTTGAGCAATAAAGTTTTACGACTAGTATTGATTCGGTTATATACTTTCTTGAGCACTATGCCCCCCTCGCGCGAAACCACAATGCAGACCTGCCCATCTTTTACATCGTTGAAATTGGTAACATATTCGCCAATGACAATAGAACCCGATTTGAGGGGCAACATGGAATCTCCTTTAATTTCAAAGGCACGAAACGAGCGGTTTTTAGGTAGAAATGGAAGGTAATACTTGGGTAACTCTTTGATGTACTCCTTGTCGGCATAGCCTGTAGTGTAGCCCGCAGAAGCCCTTTCGGGCACGAGTGCCACGCTTTCGTTGTCGTACGCATCTACCGTTACGGTCAGGATGCGTAGATTTTCGGCACTCACGTATTTGCTTACATTTTTCTGCTCTACAATTTCGGCATCGCTCAAACGCGCTAAGTCCACTTTCAGTAGCTGGTCAATCGTGATGTTGAAATGCATGGCAATCGCTTCGAGTACCTCAATTTTAGGCTCGGCACGGCCATCTTCGTAGGAGCTAATTGCGCTGCGGCTTAAGTCGCCAGTGGTGAGTTTATTGACCACCTTGGCCAATTTCTCTTGGCTGAGCTTACCGTTGCGCTCACGAAGAAATTTTAGGTTTTTGCTAAGGAAAGACATACGAGGTTGTGATAATGGTAAAAAATCACACAATATTAATAAAAGGTAATTTAATAAACAAATTTTTGTTTAAAAAATTACTATTTTTATTCCTCTTTCCCTCAAAAATTTGGCAAGTATCTTGATTTTTTCCCTAAAAATGAATAACTTATGAAGAATTTACGCACAGCGGGCTTGTACACATGTACACAACAGCCGTACGTGCAGCTAACTTTTTACTTAAACTATATGAAAATGAAAAAGATACTTTTAAAAGCCTTGCTAGTGCTCTGTATTGGGGTACTGCTTGGCGCGTCGGTTCCCAAAGAAAATCGCCTTGCTAACGGCACAGACCTCGTAGGTACTTGGCAGCTTGTCAAGTTTAAGTACAGCGGCGACTCGCTCTTTAAAGACCTCCCCGGCTTTATGATTTATCGGAAGCTCATTACCCCCTCGCACTTTACGTGGGTTTCCTACGATGCCGACGGCGACGAAGTGAGTGGCCTTGGCGGGGGCACCTATACACTCAAAAATGGCACGTACATTGAAAACATTGAGTACTTCTACCCGAAAGGCTCCAGCCTTCTCGGCAGCGCGATTCCTTTCGATTGTCGGATAGAAAACGGTTTATGGTACCATGCCGGGTACATACAGTACCGCGAGTACGATGCTGAGAAAGATCGCTACGTGGTGGTGAACACCGAAAAAATTGAAGAGGTATGGAAGCGTATTGAGTAGAATGATACTGCACGATATTTCCATGAATTACGAAATATCGTATTATTAATCTTTTCTTTTCTATCGTATTTTAAAAAAAATATTTCGTTTAACCTTTTGATAATCAGAAGATTGTAAATCTGTGCACGCTGCTTGCTATACATAGAGTGTTGTTTCACTCAAAAGAATTTTACGACGATGCGAGTATAACTTACAGATATAGCAAAAAAAATCCTGACCACGTCGGCACACGCACAGCGCATGACCCACACAGCAGGTAAGACATACTACTTTTCATAAAGAGTATTTAGTTTGAGTACAATTGGTTAAACTTAGGGAATTGGCCTCCTTTTTAAGGGGGTCAATTTTTTTATGTGCTTGCCAATGCGCCAAAGTAATTTTGTAGCTTACTCATCACGCCTTAGGGAAGTACTCAAAACGCACAGCCAAAACTTTGCTAGACTACTTACAGATTTTTGGCTAGGTCAACAACCTCTTGCACCGATAAGCCGGTAAGTTTGGCAGTTACCTCAACGCTCAATCCCTCTTTAAGGCATCCTTTAGCTACCTCTATCGTGCGCTCGTAGCGGCCTTTGCCTTTCTCCATGCCTTTCTCCATGCCCTCTTCCAAAATTTCGTCCT
>CAYUJH010000180.1:0-4657 GCA_964444995.1 uncultured Roseobacteraceae bacterium
CCACTGCGCTGTGAAAGGCTTCGGGCTTGTGATGCGAAGTTTTGAAATGCACCCCTAGCGATGATCGTACGTCCATACAGTGGACTTTACGTTGGTAGGAGATAGCTTTCCTGACCGTTTCGCGACTATTTTACTGTTGCTACCGTTCGTTACATACACTTGGAAGTTCGACTCTGCGCCAGCGGTTGAGCTACAAGCTTCGTAGTATTCTACCCAGAAGGTGTATGTTCCTTTCGGTGCACTGTTATCGAGGGGCCAGAAGATGTTTTCGCTAGGGCCTTGCGGGCAGCTGGAACACTCACAATCCACGTCTAGCCTGCCACCGCTAGGAGAATAGGTTCTTCCGTAATATATAACGCTTCCTTGGGGGTCTTCCACGTACAAGTCTAAGTCAGCATTTCGCTGATTGTCGAAGGTAAGATTGAAGCGAGGATTCCCCGCTTGCCCTGCAAGATACTCAGCGGTGTCTTGTTCTTCTGTTTCGGTAAGAAGCTCGCATGAAGTCATTGAAAACGACATCAGCGCGGCAAGCATGATTGCTGAAAAAGTGCGCGTTTTCATAGTTGAAAAAAGTTTAAGGTTAAAAAAAATTTCAAGGCGTGCGAAAACAAGTTCTACGGCCTTTCAATACGTTAATATTAGTAAACAAAATTGAGAAAAGCAAGTAAAATAGCATTTTTTTACCAAAAAAATAGGTGAGGTGTTAGCATAAAAAGCGACCAAGAGGTTAACACAGAAAACGAGCAAAGCAGGCTCGGTTGGCGGTAAGGTGCTCCAGAAAAAAAGCGCGACGATAGGCACGCCGCGCTTTCTTATGAAACGATTCGAGGGCACTTTTGCAGCGCTACAGGGCTTTTTTGAGTGCCTCGTTGAGTTTGGGGACTACCTCAAACGCATCGCCTACGATGCCGTAGTCGGCGGCCTTGAAGAAAGGCGCCTCGGGGTCTTTATTAATTGCTACGATAACCTTCGAGGAGTTTACCCCGGCAAGGTGCTGAATTGCGCCCGAAATACCGATGGCGATGTATAGGTTCGGACTCACTTTAATACCCGTTTGCCCCACGTGTTCGTGGTGTGGGCGCCAGTCCATATCGGAAACAGGCTTAGAACAGGCTGTCGCCGCGCCAAGCGTCTTGGCAAGGTCTTCAATCATAGCCCAATTTTCGGGGCCTTTTAAGCCGCGCCCTGCTGAAACCACGCGGTCGGCTTCGGGCAAAAGGATGTCGCCCTCGGCTTTTTGGATGCTGGTGCGCTTGGTTGTAAGGTCTTTCTCGTCAACGGTGGTGGCAAAGTCCACCACCTCGGCGGCGGCTCCTTCCTGCACTACCACAGTTTCTACAGCCCCCTTTTTAAGGGTAAGTACTTTCTTATCGTTGGGCACAAGCACATCGGCAAAGGCCTTTCCTGTGTAAATACTGCGCTTTACTTTGAAGCCGTTGCTGGTGTCGGGCAGGGCGACCACGTTGGTGGCAATGCCTGCGCCCAGCTTAATGGCTACGCGGGAGGCAATCGCATCGACGAGCGACGAGCGGGCCATCACCACAAGGGTAGCACCTTCTTGCGTAGCGGCTTGGCCTACCACGCTACTTACGGCCTGTATGCCGCCTTCTTTCAGACGGGCATCGGTAGCACGCAGCACTTTTTTTGCGCCGTACGCACCGAGTGCGCTCAAGTTTTCGGCATCTTGCGTAACTACGGCAACTACGTCGCCGGCGGCGAGTTTATGGGCGTACACAATGGCTTCTAAGGAAGAGGCCTTTACCTGTGTACCATCTATTTCGGCAAATACTACTACTGACATATTGGTAATTTTTTATGAATAAACGTAGGTTAAGGACTGAATACAAAGGCGTTTGGTGCGTTAGATAGCCTTCGCCTCGTTTTTAAGGAGCGTTACCAACTCATCTATGTTGTCGGGAGCTATCATTTTGCAGGTGCCTTTTTCGGCAGGGAGTTCAAAGGAAAGGTACTGTGTGATTCCTTCTACGGCTACGGGAGGGCGCACATCTAGGGGTTTTTTCTTGGCCATCATGATACCGCGCATGTTCGGAATTTTCCAGTCGGCGATAGGCTCTTGGCAACCGGCTACAAAGGGGAGGTTTACCTCCAAGTATTCTTTGCCGCCCTCAATTTCGCGGGCGAGCGTAGCGGTGCTGCCTGCAAGGTCGAGCTTCATACAAGGTGCGATGCAGGGCCAGCCGAGCATTTCGGCAACCATGCCATGCACAAGGCCTCCGTTAAAATCCGACGACTCGCGACCCATCAAAATCATGTCGTAGCCGCCTTCTTTGGCCACCGCATAAATTTGCTGGGCGACAAAAAGTGCGTCGGTCGGTTCGGCATCTATGCGGATAGCATCGTCGGCACCAATTGCAAGCGCTTTGCGCAGTGTCGGTTCGGTATCGCTCGTTCCTACATTGAGCACAGTTACGGTAGCCTTGAGCGACTCCTGCAACTCTACAGCGCGTGCGAGGGCGTAGTCGTCGTACGGGCCGATAATGAATTTTACATCGGCGGTGTCGAGTTTGTTGTCCACAAATTTAATCTTTGTGGTCGTGTCGGGCACGTGGCTGATACATACCAATATTTTCATGTTGCGTGTATGTTTTGGTTAGTAATTAGGGTAATTATCTGTTCAACAAAATTGTTATGCATGCATAATATTTCAAAGATAAAATATTCTTTTTAAATCGTTGCTATTTTCGCCAAAATCCTTCATAAAACCTTGTAAACTTATGCAAAAAGAACGAATTGCACAACTTGAAAACTATCTTTTAGAGTCGCCGGAAGACCCTTTTTTGCGCTACGCCCTAGCCACCGAATACCGCGCTACAGACCGAGCGAAGGCATGGGAATATTTTTCACAAATTTTAGAGAACCACCCCGAATATGCCCCCGTGTACTATCACGCGGCAAATATGGCATGGGAGGATGCAAACATCGAACAGGCCAAGCATCTTTTTGAACAGGGGATACAACGTTGCACCGAGCAGCAAGAGGCGCATCTGCTCAAAGAGTTGCGGCAGCAATATCAGCTTTTCCTAGCCGCAGAGTTCGAAGAAGAGTAGTACGGTTGTTTTTTTCTACGTCGGAATTTATAAACGCGCTGTGCGTTCTGCCTGCTGCCAACTTGAAGCAAGCGTCTTAATACCGTAATTCGGTTTTTTCGCTAAGATTTCGCAAATTTGAAGGCTTTTTTCGCCAATATCTAGTAACTTACAAGGCGTATAACGCCAGAACTGTTTCAACATATATGTCTGTTTAGTGTCTTTATCTAGTACGATCTTTTTCTGTAATACTTGCTTACCATGCGCGAAGACTACAACAAAATCATAGAAACACTTACCTTCAGATTCGAGCATTTGGCTGCATGGGAGGTAATTCGGTCGGTTACGGTAGAAGATTTTTTCGATTCGTTTAACACAATCATTCTTCTCCAAAAAGGGACTATCTATTACGAGGACTCCTCCGAAATGAAGGTACTACAGGTTGGCGACGTACTTGTGCTGCCGAGCAATAAGCCCCTGCGGCTTCAGTTGGGCGCACAGCCCCGCGAAACGCGTAAAAACGACGATTTTACCAGCAAAAAGCAGAACTATCTTGTGCCGCAAGGGGCAAGTTCGGCCAAGTCGAGCAATAGTTATCAGCATACGCAGTTCATCTCCTGCTCGATTGACGTGCGCTCGTTCGACTCGCTCAACTTCTTCAGTGCGCTCGATATTCCCGCGTTTGCTTTGCGGAACGTGCCCGAGGTAAGCAACACGGTGCGCAAGTTAGCACGCGAAGTACATGAAGACCTTTTGGGGCGCGAACGTGCGATTCAGCTATTTTCCGAAGAGTTAATGCTTTCGATACTGCGCTATCTGCACGAAAAAAATATTTTTGTGCAGCAACTAGCTTCGGCGAATACATACTTGCAAGATGCACGAGTAAAACGTGTTACCGAATATGTGCAAGAGAACGTGGACCAAGACCTATCCAACAAGGTGCTCGCCAAAATAGTCGGCGTGTCGGAGGACTATATCGGGCAGTTTTTTAAAACGCTCCTTAGCGCCAACCCTCAGGAGTATGTAGAGCAAGAGCGCATGAAACGCGCTATGCTGTTGCTGCGAACGACCAAAAAAAGCATTCGCGACATTAGCCTGATGGTAGGCTACAAAGATTCGGCCTACTTTTGCCGGCGTTTCAAAATTGTATATGGTGCTTCGGCGAGCAAATTTCGCAAATAGATAGGGCATATTGTGTAGGCACTGCCAAAGAGCCGTTCTTTTTTCGTTTCCGTATTACTTACTAATTTAGCATCCTCTTGAAAGAGAAGGCTAACTGCTTTTGTGTGCTAAAAGTCTGAAAGACAGATTTTTGCATTGGGTATTCCTCGTAGGTTCAACTGGCAGGTGTACCCCAAAATTTTTATACGAACCCACCCCTTACGCTGACTTTCTACGATACGTATGTTAAAAGAACCCAAACGATATACTGTAACCTCTGCACTGCCTTACGCCAACGGGCCGCTCCATATTGGCCACATTGCCGGCGCATACTTACCCGCCGATATTTTTGTGCGCTTTTTGCGCATGAAAGGCAAAGACGTGGTTTATGTATGTGGCAGCGACGAGCACGGCGCAGCAATTACCATTCGCGCACAAAAAGATGGCCT
>CAYUJH010000181.1:0-4578 GCA_964444995.1 uncultured Roseobacteraceae bacterium
CATTTCGTGGCACTTGAAGGAAGCACTCAACCTCAACGAACATAACACACGGCGCATCGTGTTCCGTGAAATCACCAAAAACGCCATTTTAAATGCCATACAGCAGCCTCGCGGTATCGACATTGACCTTGTGTATGCCCAACAGGCACGGCGCGTCCTCGACCGCCTCGTTGGCTTCGAGCTATCGCCGGTACTGTGGAAAAAAATTAAGCGCGGCCTTTCCGCAGGGCGCGTGCAGTCGGTAGCGGTGCGGCTGGTTGTAGAGCGCGAGCGCGAAATTCAGGAGTTTACCCCCACCTCAGCCTATAAAGTAAGCGGGCTGTTCGAAACCGAAGAAGGAAAGTCGCTCACGGCCGAACTGCCCGAAAAACTCGCCGATAAAACTGCTGCACAGGCCTTTTTAGAACGCTGCAAAGCCGCTGCGTTCACCGTTGAAAAACTAGAGAAAAAACCGGCGAAAAAATCACCCTCCGCGCCGTTTACTACCTCTACACTCCAGCAAGAGGCCAGCCGAAAGCTCAGTTTTTCGGTGTCGCAGACCATGACCCTCGCCCAGAAACTCTACGAAGCCGGGCATATTACCTACATGCGTACCGACTCGGTGAATCTCTCCGACGAGGCTATCGCACAGGCCTCCAGTGCCATTACAAGCGACTTTGGAGCGCAGTATGTGCAAAGTCGTACATTCAAAACCAAGTCGAAGTCGGCGCAAGAGGCACACGAAGCCATTCGCCCGACTGACTTTACCACGCTTACCCTGGTAGGCGTAGAGCGCAACGAGCAACGTTTGTACGAATTGATTTGGAAACGCGCCATCGCCTCGCAAATGGCCGATGCGCAACTCGAACGCACAACGGCAGCTATCCGCATTTCCACCACGCCGGAGCTATTGGTGGCACGTGGGGAGGTCATCAAATTCGATGGCTTCTTGAAGGTCTATATAGAGTCGAAAGACGATTTGGAGGACGACGAAGAGCAGGGCGGCATGTTGCCCCCTCTCGCAGAAGGGCAGTCCCTCGCGCTCAATAAACTGACGGCAACGGAGCGTTTTACGCGCCCCCCGTTCCGCTATGCAGAAGCCAGTCTGGTCAAAAAACTCGAAGAGTTAGGCATTGGCCGGCCTTCTACCTACGCCCCCACGATTTCGACCATCGTAAAACGAAACTACGTGGTAAAAGAAAATCGCGAAGGCGTAGAACGTCCGTACGGGCAACTTACCCTCGAAGCCGAACACATCAAAGAAGCCGTGCTGACTGAAATTACCGGTGCAGAAAAAAGTAAATTGTTCCCTACCGATACGGGTATGGTGGTCAACGATTTCCTTGTAAAATTCTTCCCTAACATTGTAGATTATTTATTTACAGCCAAGGTAGAAGAGCAGTTTGACCAAATTGCCAATGGGCACGAAACCTGGACCGAAATGCTCGCCGAATTTTATGGTAAGTTTCATCAAACGGTGATAGACACGGAGGCAAATGCCGACCGCAGTACCGCCGGAGCAAGCCGCGAACTTGGCATCGACCCAAAAACTGGTAAGCCAATCTTCGCTAAATTGGGTAAATACGGCCCGTACGTGCAAATAGGCACGAACGAAGACGAGGAAAAACCAGCCTATGCGTCCCTCACCAAGGGGCTTTATCTCGATAGCCTTACGCTCGAAGATGCGCTCGAACTTTTCAAACTTCCTCGCGACGTGGGGATGTTTGAAGATAAAAAAGTGGTAGCTGCTATCGGCCGCTTTGGCCCCTATGTGCGCCACGACAGCAAGTTTGTCTCGCTGCCTAAAGAACTTGACCCCCTCACTGTGGACTTGGAAACGGCTATAGAACTCATTGTTGCCAAACGAGAAGCCGACGCCAAAAAGCTCATTAAAGAATTTGCCGAAGACCCCGAACTGCGCATCCTGAACGGGCGCTGGGGCCCTTATATCGCCTTCAAAAAGGAAAATTATAAAATTCCGAAAGACCAAGAACCGACGGAACTATCCTATCAAGCGTGTATCGAAATTATAGAGGCTACGCCCGATAAGAAAAAGAGCGGGGCCAAGAAAGAAACTGCGCCCGAAAATAAAAAGGCAGCGCCCAAAAAAGCTCCTTCCAAAAAGGCCGCCCCAAAAAAGAAAGCCCCTAGCGCTACCACCAAGAAGAAATAGTATTTAACGCCATGCACCGCTGCAACCCATGAAAAAAGATACACCGAACAAGAAAAAATTAAATGTACGCCTTAAAAGTGGCGATGCACCCATACCTCCGCGCGTTAGGAAAAAGATTCAGAAAAATGAGGACACCAACGCACGCTCGCAAGAAAAACGTTCTTTCCGAAAAGACAACGAGGAACGAAGCACGCGCTCCGATTTTAAAAGACCGCCCCGAAAAGATAACGAGGAAAGAAGCACGCGCTCCGATTTTAAAAGACCACCCCGAAAAGACAACGAGGAACGGAGCACACGCTCTGATGTAAAAAGACCGTTCCGAAAAGAAGGTGGAGAAAATGATGCCCGCTCTCGCTCAAAAAGACCCCCTCGCAAAGGCGAAGTAGTGCGCGAAACACCCTCTTACAATACAGAACGATTCAAAGAAATCGCTAAGAAAAAGCAAAAGCCTGCCGAAAGCGACTCGCAGAACGAACTGCGCCTAAATCGTTACCTTTCCAACGCAGGGATCTGTTCGCGCCGCGAAGCCGATAGCCTCATCACCAAAGGAGATGTGGAGGTAAACGGCAAAGTAGTAACTGAAATGGGGCATAAAGTCAAACGCTCCGACGAGGTGAAGTACAAAGGGAAAGTGATTAGCCCGGAAAAGAAAGTCTATGTACTGCTCAACAAACCGCGAGGCTTCATTACCACCATGAACGACCCCCAAGAGCGGAGAACGGTCATGGAACTGGTGAAAAACGCATCGAGCGAGCGCGTGTATCCCGTCGGACGGCTCGACCGGAACACGTCGGGGCTGCTGCTTTTTACCAACGATGGCGAACTCGCTACCCAGCTGACCCACCCTTCCGGCTTGGTGCAGAAAATTTACCACGTCGTACTCGATAAGCCACTCACCCGCACCGACTTCGAGACCCTGACCAAAGAAGGTGTAACGCTCGAAGATGGCCCTGTTCCCCTCGACGGCCTTTCCGTCCTCTCCGACGACATGACCACGCTTGGTGTTGAACTGCACTCGGGCAAAAATCGCATCGTCCGCCGCGTATTCGAGCATTTTGGCTACCAAGTGGAAAAACTCGACCGTACTGTGTTTGCTGGGCTTACCAAAATTGATTTACCACGCGGAAAATGGCGTTATCTCAGCGAAAAAGAAGTCATCCAACTCAAATACTTTACGGGAAAAAACAAGAAAAAGAAAAGTGAAAGTTAGGCGGTTTACCCGTTAGCAGGCAGGTTTGCAGCTATTCGTACGTCTCTCTTTGCACCTCCATATATCGTTTCTAACGCACACTACTACACACATGAATACGCTCTCTCGTTTCACTTTTTTGGGTCTGTGGCTGCTTTTGTACGCCTGCGCGCCTGAAACACTGCCCAACGCGCAAGAAATCATAGATAATGCTATCGCGCAACACGGCGGCGAACGCTACGAAACAGCCACGGTGCGTTTCCAATTCCGCGACCGCACCTACGTACGTATGCGAAACGGTGGCGCGTACCGTTTTCAGCGCATTTTTACCGATACGCTCGGGCAGCAAATCACCGACGAGCTGCGCAACGAAGGCTTCACACGTACCGTGGGCGACACGCTCGCCCCACTGACCGACGACGAAAAGGCGCGCTACGGTGCGTCCGTCAACTCGGTGATATACTTCGCCCTGCTCCCCTACCGGCTCAACGATGCCGCCGTGCGCAAAAAGTATCTCGGCGAAACGACACTCAAAGGGCAGCCATACCACAAAATAGAAATCACCTTCGCCCAAGAAGGTGGCGGCGATGGTTTTCAGGATGTGTATGTGTATTGGGTACACACCCAACAATTTACCGTGGACTACCTCGCCTACAGTTTCAACGAAACAACAGGCAGCGGTACGCGCTTTCGGGCAGCGTACAACGCTCGCACCGTTGGCGGGATTCGCTTCGCCGACTATGTAAACTACAAAGGCCAAGTAAGCACTGCCCCCGCCGACATGGATGCGTTGTTCGAGTCAGGCGCACTCGAAGAGTTATCGCGTATCGAACTCGAACAAATACACGTGGAATAAATGATAGTTTCTGGGTGGGTTCGGTCGGAACAAGGTTTTTTTGCTAATTTCGCACGCCTTTTCGCACCTTTGCGGATAGGTTGAACCCAAAACCACGATACGATGAGTACGTTGAAAAGAACAAAGGTAAAAGCATTGCTTAACGGCGCACACTTAGGGCAGCCTGTATTGGCAAAAGGATGGGTGCGCACCCGCAGAGGAAATAACTACGTGGCGTTTATTGCCCTCAACGACGGTTCTACGATTGAAAATATACAGGTAGTCGTCAACCTCGAAGAAATCCCCGAGGCACAGCTCAAAGCCGTAACGACCGGCGCATGTATTGCCGTGCACGGCACATTGGTTGCTTCTGAGGGCAAAGGACAGAGCGTAGAAATCAAA
>CAYUJH010000182.1:0-4537 GCA_964444995.1 uncultured Roseobacteraceae bacterium
GCGATAACGTGCGCTCTTTGCCAAAATTTCTGACGTTCTTGACAGTTTGGCTGCACTATGGGGCACTATACACGGCGTGGCATTGTATTAGTGCGCTCAATCGGATAATTTTGTCAAAAAAATTGACAAAAAGGCTGGTATGAAAGGATTAAAAAATCCGTTGGCACAACTCTTTGGGGTGCTGTTGCAAAAAATGAGAACCGATATGGGCGTATCTTCCGACGAGGTAGCCCACAAAATGGGGCTAGGCGGCTCAAGCTATCGCATGGTAGAAGCTGGCTCGGCGACCTATCAGCCCGGCCGTGCCCTCGAACTTATTCAGGTGTTTCCCGAAATTGAGTTCGACCCCCTTTGCCGCTTGTTAGTAGCGATACAAACGATTGAAAATAACAAAAAGAGCTGGAAAAGCAAGCGCGAAACGGCAGACTTGCTTTCCGAAGCAGACCCCCAACTCAAACTCGTGCTTGATGCGATCGCTCCTGCGTGGCTAATTTCTGAAAAAAATGGCTCGCATCAGGTAATTACTTTTTTTGAGGAGATACACGCCGAGCATGTACTGCGCGATTTCCTCACAACAAATCGATATTTTGGCGTTGCCCAAGAAAAACGCCTCGATTTTGAACTCAATGCCCTCATCGAAGAAATTCCGAGCGTATATCTCGACTTTATTTTGGATAGCCTGCACAACCTGCGCAAGTACAGGCTGCATTACTTCCCCAACGAGTCTAGCTCGTGGGAAAGTGAAAACAAGCACAATTTCACCAACCTATACGCTATCATCAGCGACCCCACCGAAATTACGAAGCCCGATAATTTCCGCGCCTTCGATTATAACTACCTCTGGCAAAGCCAATTTCAACAACTCCATTTTATTTTGTTAGGAGAAAATACCAATGCAGCCGAACAGCAACGCGCTTTTAAGGAAAATTTACGCCTTGTTTTGCGCGAAAAGTCCACCAAATACGCCCAAGAACTCGAAACCTTCGACGAAGTGCTCGATAAAAAGGTGAAGTTTAAGAGTGGGCAGGCATACGCCGAAACGTTGTCTGCTCTCATGGAGGCGGCAGGGGAGCAGGGTACGCAGATTTTTTGGGTCTTCACCCTCAAAAATGGTAATAACATTGGCTTTGTGTCCAATAATAGTATGCAGCAGGTGTTTTATGGTACAGCGCTTACCTACAAACAAACGCGCGATAAGTTAGAAGAATTTAAAAAAATATGGAATGACCTTGCCGAATAAATCTGGAAACAAATACAAGGTACGCGTAGCAGGCGTATCACCGGTAGAGGCTTCCGAGGCATTGTTTGCCCATACCCGTTGCCTGATTGGCGTGAGCATGAGCAATCCGGTCTTTTGGCGCTCGTCGCTCAACACGCTACTAGCATGGGCTGCGGAGCACTTTTCCGAAGTCTTGCTCGTAGTGGGCGACCACCTGCACCGCCACAACGAACGCCCCGACGTGGCCACCGATGCCGAAGCCGCTGCGCTTGCGCTTCAGAAAGGCGAGGCATTTTTAGCGCATATTGGCCAATATCTGCCTTTGTACGCTCCCGAGCAGTTTCGTGTGCAGCGTTGGCAAGCTTTTACGCAATCGGAGGCATTTAAGGCGCAGTTTGCGCGTATCCAACAATTTTATGCGGAAGAACCCGACTTTCGCGCGTCTATCGAGCAGACTATCGAGCAGTTTGCCGCCCGGCACGCACAGCCGACGGAAGCATTACGGGCCTGCTCGCGGGCGTATTTACTTGAAGAACTTGCTGTGTTCAGCAATTTGGTCGGCGAAGGTTGGCAGGTGGTAGCCTATCCGGGCGAGCAACTCGCCATTTTGCTCGAGCTAAGTCAAGGCAAATACGCCCATCTTCACACGCCACTTCGTGAAGGGGTCTATGTGGAGTTACACGTAAGTAAATAAGTTATGAGTGCATGGGTACTTGGTGCATTGCTCCTCTCGTTGGGTGCCTATTTGGGCATTGGCTTGCTGTTGCGAAAAAAAACGCGCTCCCTCGCCGATTTCCTTCCCATTAGCTCCCAAACAACGGCCTCGGTGCGCAATGCCAACGAGTTTTCGGCAAGCACCGTCGCGACGACACTCTCGCTGGCCACCGTAGTGGTTGCCTTTTTTGAGCTAGCTCCTTATTTTGGAGTATGGTTGTATTGGTGCGTGTTAACTACTGCGCTAGGCATTGCCCTTGTGCGCATCTTCGGTCGGCGGATATGGCTGCGCTTGGCACAATACCCCAAGCGGCTTTCCCTGCACGAGTTTCTGGGCGTATCGTTTGGCTCGGTGCGTGTGCGCCGAGTGAGCGCATTTTGCACCAGCTTGGGCTTTGTGGGCGCACTCGCTACGGAACTCACGGTGGGAGCGCGTTTTATTGCCCAGCTTGCCGATACCTACCCCGAATGGGTCTTCGTAGTGATTTGTTCGTTCGTGGCGTTTGCCTATACCTTGTTAGGAGGCTTTCGTGCCGTTATTCTCACCGACCGCCTGCAAATGTTCGCGATATGGCTACTGCTGCTCGGGCTGGCGAGTTTCTACGTCTATTTTCTGGCGACCCACGGCGGCTGGCAACACAACTACGCCAAAATCAGCACCGAAATCAAAAGTTTTACCTGGCGCGACTCCTTGCCTTCGTTCCTGTTGGGCATCTTTATCATCAATACCTTTGCCTACATGGCCGATATGAGCATCTGGCAGCGCATTGCCGGTGCGCAGGCGCAAGCTACGGTGCTCGACGGCCTGTGGAAAAGCGTCGCGACGACCGTGCTGACGTGGGGCCTACTTATCACCCTCGCTTGCCTGAGCTTCGTGGTTATTTTCCCCCGTCCTTCGGAAAATCCACTTATTAGCCTGATGCACTATTTCGCCGCGCTCGATACGCTTTGGGCCAATCTGCTCATCTTTTCCATTACGCTCGGTTTGTTTGGTGCCATGCTTTCTACGGCTTCTACGCAGCTCATTGCCGTATCGCACACCATTTACGAAGACCTTACGAGTTGGCTGCGTCGGCGCTCGTGGCAAGAGCGGCTGCACTCTGTCCGCGAAGCAAACGTGCTACGGTTCATACTCGCCGGGGCAGCCTTTGCGGGCGTACTCGTAGTAGAACTGCTCCGTTGGCTCGGTTTTTCCATTGCCGACTTGGTGTTTGCCATCTACGGTGCGCAGTTGGGGCTACTTCCGCCCATTTTGCTTATTGTGTTGAGTCCTGCTGGTTCTTTGGCAGTGCGCCGATATGCCAATGCCGCCGGCTGGGCCATTACTACAGGCTTCGTAGTGGGGTGGGGGAGTGCCTTAGCCGGCAAACTCTGGGAGAACAACGATGCAGTGTTTCTCGCCCCAGGGGCAAGCCTTCTTGTATCGAGCCTTGTTTTAGGCGCTAGTATGACGTACCACGCCCTGCGCGACGGCACAAAAAAAGGCGAGCAAAATGCCCGCCCTTAAAGGGGTTACAAAAGTAATCATTTGTCTTAACATCCGTTTTTTACAACTCTGCGTGAATATTTCGCGTGGCCTGTTTGCCTGAAAAAGAGTACGAACTACTCCCAAAACGCTGGTTGCACCATTGCGTTAACTCTTGCATTTCCGACTTGGTCAGGAATCGCTTTGCCTTTCTAAGCTCTTTTTTGAATAGGAACTCGTCAAAGGCAACTTTTTCCAAAATTGTCTTTGCGTATTCTAGCATAGCTACTGATAATTTAGTTGTTTATGGTTTAAGTACTGTTGAACACCCCTAAGATAGCAAAAAAAACTGCAAACGCTTCGTTTTTAAGTTTATTTTACAGAAAATAATTGTGTTTTTTGCTTTTTCGGGGGTTATTAGTTAAACCTGTACTAAACCAACAACCTTTTATGATACGCACACGCCTTTTTCATTTGTATATACTTTGTTCCATGCTTTCAGTTCCTGCCGTGTTGCAGGCGCAAGACATTACAGTTACCCTCGAACGCGAGGAAATCGGGGAAAACGAAATGTTGAGTCTTATCGCCACTGTGCAAAACGAGCGCCTGCAAAGCTATTCGGGCTTTCCCGACTTGGCCGACTTCCGCAAGGCAGGGACCTCTTCTTCGAGCAGTACCAATTTTGTGAACGGGCAAGTTACCAGCACGCAGAGCATCACCCAAAATTACTTGCCCAACCGGCAGGGAACGTTCAAAATCCCTGCCTTCGAAATGGCGATTAACGGTAAAATGGTGCGCTTTGCCGGTGCTACGGTCAAGGTGGGGCCTGCCGTGCAGCGTCGGGCATTCGACCCCTTCGCTGAGTTTTGGGGCAATTCTGCCCGCGACCAACAAAAAGAATTTGTGGATGTGAAGGAAGATGCCTTCTTTGCCGTTACCCCCAACAAACGCGAAATTTATGCGGGCGAAGGGGTTACGATAGATATTTCGTTTTATGTGGCCTTGACCAACCGCGCACAGATGGGTTTCCACAAAATTGGTGAGCAACTAGCCGAAATTTTAAAACAAGTAAAACCTACTAACTGCTGGGAAGAAAATTTTGGTATTGACCAGGTAAACCCGGAATACGTAACGCTCAA
>CAYUJH010000183.1:0-4496 GCA_964444995.1 uncultured Roseobacteraceae bacterium
ACCCGAGGTTCCTCTTGCCACAACGCCCCGGCTTGGTAATAACGCCAAATACCGTGGCGGCGGCCGTGGTCGAATCTGCCTTCGGCATAGTGTTGTGTATAGTCGGCACGGGTGCGTTTTGTGCCTTTCGTCTGGCTTTTTCCAGCGGTTTCTTGCTCGAGGAACTCGCTGAGGTAGAGCGGATACTCGTAGCGCCAAGTGCCATGGGGCGCATCGTTGAAGTAGTAGCCACTACACACGCGCACGCCCTCTTCGGAAAACTGCTCATACGCGCCCTCGCGCCGGTCGTCGCGATAGCTCATCGTTTCTTTTAGGGTTTCCGAAGGATGATAAACGTTCCACGTACCGTTGCGCGTACCGTGTGCGTAGTGCCCCTGCGTGTGCAGCGCGCCGGACGGATAGTACGCCCGCAATTCGCCATGCAGCCGCCCCGCCTCGAAGGTTTCATGCTTCAGAAGCACATTCCCTTCTTGTAGCGTGAGCCATGCCCCTTCCTTCAGGCCTTGCAGGTAATTTCCCTTTTCGGCAAGGTTGCCGGCGGGGTCAAAATGCTGCCACTCTCCGTGAGGTAGGCCCTTGTGGTACGTACCAATCTTCGCCTGCCTGCCGTTGGGATGGAAGGCAAAGTACGGGCCGTGCAGCGTATCGGCATGGTAAAAGCACTCGGCATATTTGCGGCTTTGCGCATCGAAAAGGAACGCCTGACCGTGCCGCCGGCCGTTGTAGTAGGTGGCTTTTTCGAGCAGGGAGCCGTCTTCGCGGTAGTGCCAACGCTCGCCGCTGCCCCGCGTAAACGAGCCGGTTTTGCGCTGTTCGCCCTTGAGCGTGTAGAACGTGCCCACATCGAACAAGCGGAAGTTGCGCCATTCCTCTATCTGCCGAAGTTGCCCGTTAGGGTAATAAAAATACCACCGCCCCTCGAACCGGTTTTTGACCAGTTCGCCTTTCGAGGCCAATTTGCCGTGGGGGTAGTAGGATACCCAGTTGCCGTGGGCTACACCGTCTTGGTAGCGACCTTGCGCGGCGAGTTGCCCGTCTCTATAATAGCGTGCGTAGTGGCCTTCGAGCGTGCCCAAGAGGTAGTAGCCCGTTTCCCGAAGTTGCCCATTGGCATAATAGGTGCGGAAAAATCCGTGCGGTATGCCGCCAGCGTAGTGCATCACGTGCGCCGTATCGCCAGAGGGGAAAAAAGCCAGTTGCTCGCCGTGCCGCTCGCCCTGCCAGTAGCAGCGTTGCTCGTGCAGGCTGTCGGTACGCACCCATTCGAGTATAGCAGCTTCATCTTTAAGACTTTGCGAAGGAATTGTGCATTCCTCAAGTCCTTGCCCACAGGTATATGCCATTCCTACGCACATCATCATCCCCCCGAAGAAATACCGAATAAAACTGAGCATATATTTTTAAATGAATAGATTCCTGCGTAAAGATTGCGCTTTTTAGGGCGCGTTTCGCCTTCTGAAAGGCTTTTCTTTCCAATATATCTCTATAAAAAAAGAATATAGGCAATGCCAAGATTTGCCCAACTATCGTACTAACGAAAAGGCTGAACAAAGAATTTTATAGGGGAAATTACCAAAAAGATACACAGATATTTGGGGAACTTTTTTCGGTATAACTTCCTGATTTTCAAAACATCGTATTTTATAGTATCTTCGAACAAAAAAACACCAACCAATAAAACAACTATACGACATGGAAATGACCTTATCGCTCGAAACACGCGAAATGATTGCACAAATGGTGCAGGACTTTGGCAAAATGCACATCGAACCGTACCGCAACGCGTGGGACGAACAAGAACACTTCCCCATCGAGGTATTCAAAAAACTCGGCGAGCTAGGCCTCATGGGCGTACTCGTTCCTGAGACCTACGGCGGCTCTGGCTTTGGCTACCCAGAATATGTTACGGCCATAGCAGGCTTGGCGCACTTCGACCCGGGTATTGCCCTTTCGATGGCAGCGCATAACTCTTTATGCACGGGACACATCTTGCAATTTGGTAGCGAGGAACAGAAACAGCGTTGGCTGCCCAAACTTGCCACCGCCGAGTGGATTGGCGCGTGGGGCCTTACCGAACCAAATACTGGCTCCGATGCCGGGAACATGCGTACCGTAGCCCAGCGCGAAGGCGACTATTGGGTGTTGAACGGTGCGAAAAACTTTATTACCCACGGCAAGAGCGGCAACGTGGCAGTGGTCATCGCTCGTACGGGCGAAGTGGGCGACTCGCACGGCATGACCGCCTTTGTCATTGAAAAAGGAACGGAGGGCTTCTCGGCAGGCCGCAAAGAGAACAAACTCGGTATGCGCACCTCCGAAACTACGGAACTTATCTTCGATAACTGCCACGTACCCCACGCAAACGTCTTGGGCGAAGTGGGCGAAGGCTTCATTCAGTCTATGAAAGTCCTTGACGGCGGCCGCATTTCCATCGCAGCCCTTAGCTTGGGCATTGCCGAAGGGGCCTATCAGCACGCCTTACAATACGCCAAAGAGCGTCATCAGTTCAACAAGCCCATCGCCTCGTTCCAAGCGATAGCCTTCAAATTGGCCGATATGGCGACCGAAATCGAAGCAGCTCGCTTGCTTACTTTCCAAGCTGCCGAACTCAAGCAGGCAGGCAAAAAAGTAACCGAGCAGTCGGCGATGGCAAAATACTACGCGTCTGAAGTGGCGTGCAAGGTTGCCAACGAAGCCGTGCAAATTTTCGGGGGCTACGGCTTCACCAAAGAGTATCCGGTCGAGAAGTTCTACCGCGACGTGAAACTCTGCACCATCGGCGAGGGTACGAGCGAAATTCAAAAACTCGTTATCTCTCGAAATATCCTCAAAAAATAAGTACGATACTACGGACGGTCGGGCAGAACAGCCTGACCGTTTTTTTTTATTCCAGAAATCGTTTCCTTTGGGAATAAACCCTTTTCCGTATGACCGAATTTACCTCCGAACTTTTTGGCACGTTGTTGCTCATTTTGCTAGGCAACGGCGTAGTAGCCAACGTGGTTTTGCAAAAAACCAAAGCGCACAACGGCGGCTGGATTGTCATCGCCTTTGGTTGGGGCTTGGCGGTGATGGTGGGTGTATATGCAGCTGGTAAGTTCAGCGGAGCGCATCTCAACCCGGCTGTTACCCTCTCGCTGGCCGCCGCCGGTCTGTTCGACTGGGCGGACGTGCCCCTGTACGTCGCGGGGCAGTTGGCAGGGGCTACGTTAGGTGCCTTGTTGGTTTTTGCGCACTTCCTGCCACATTTTAAAGCAACCAACGAGCCAGAAACCACCCGCGCTGTATTCTGCACCGCCCCTGCAATTCGGCACACGCCTTCTAACTTTCTGAGTGAATTTTTGGGGACGTTCGCGCTCATGTTCGGGCTAATGGCGATAGGGGCGAATGCCTTTGCCGAAGGACTTAACCCGCTTATCGTTGGATTGTTGATTGTGAGCATCGGCCTTTCGATGGGCGGCACCACGGGCTATGCCATCAACCCCGCCCGCGACTTCGGCCCCCGCCTGATGCACGCGCTTTTGCCCATCCCTAACAAAGGCGTTTCCGATTGGAAATACGCATGGATACCTATCGTAGGCCCTATTTTCGGAGGGCTGTACGGCACGCTCACCTACCAGTACTTTTTAGGAGGGCACACGCAGTTTTTGGGCGGCGTACTTGCGCTTACGGTGTGTTTTGTAGCTTTGTTGGTGCTTTCGTACCGGCGTTTCAAATAAGCCTGTTAGCCTGCGCGGGCGTACAGGCTAACTACTCTTGAAAGCGTTGCACAACCGTATGTGGGCCGGAAGTCCACTCCGGATTTTGCTGCCGAAGGTTGGCAAGAGCTTGCTGCTCGGCTACTACCTGACTGCTCTGGCCGAGTGCTGCCCCATATACGTTCATTGGCTTGCCTGCTACCGTTACGGTGGCGCTCACTACCGCCCCGTAGCCTTTTTGGTTCGAAGCCGCTAGGCGTAGCAGGTGTTTATCGTCGTTGATTAGCTCTATAAGTTTCTGCTTGGCGAGAAACTCTGCATCGGCTTGGTTGGGCAAGCCGCGCACGCTCATAAAATCGCTACGAGCGGCAGCCATATTTTTATAGGCAAACACGGCAGACTGTGCCGATGCACCCGTACCGTAAAAACTGCTTGCAACTACAACAAGCATAAAAAAGAGGTGTGTAGATTTCATAAGAAGTAACTTTTTCGGAAAAGCAGTGTATGGAAAACATCTTGCAACCGAAAAGTAAGAAGTTCTTTGCTAAAAAGCTACAGAAAGCCCTAAAATCTTTTTAGCTGCTGCGCAGACAGCCAAAAATTGGACATATACCGAAAAGGACGTGGTCTGGGAAAGTTGCGTCTTGTAATTCAGTAAGGAATCCGTGAAGTCAAATTCTGCCAATTCTCAAATTACATAAATCGTCTTATATTTACGGGTATTTCAACACCGCTTTTGATGAACTTACACGACGCTATTTTTAAAAAAACATTTGCCTTCAAAGAGGTAGCCCTCGA
>CAYUJH010000184.1:0-4458 GCA_964444995.1 uncultured Roseobacteraceae bacterium
GCGTTCGGGGAACGTACTGGCTTGCGCTTGGCAATAGGCGAGGGCTTCTTGCCATTCGGGCTGTTCGGCGAGGGCTTTTTGTAGAGCGATTTGTTCGCCTTCGGCGAGTTCGCCACCTAGGTAGCGTGCCAATAGGGTGGCATCGAGTGTCTGTGTTTTCATGGTAAATTGTAGTGTTGAATGTGGTTGGTGAGTAGCCATGCGTCTAAATCTCTCTTTCCATCTAACATTTTGTATAAATTTTCTTTGGCAGCCGGCAGCACTTTTTTGCTCTCGGCACTTAGCGCCTCGTTTGCGCATTGCTGCAACAGCGCACGTGTTTGTTCGGGTGCGAGTAAGTGCAGCGCAGGGGCAAGCAGGGCAGCCTCTGTGGCCTCGCGGTTTGCCTCGTTGGGTAGCCCGACTTCTTCGAGCAGGCGAGGGAGGAGGGCTTCGGGCTGCTCGATAGGAAATTGTTGTGCTTCGGCGCGCGCTATCCATTTTTCAAGGCGTTCCTTACCCGTTTTTAGGTGTGTCCAGACAGCCCGTTCGGTCAGCGACAAGGCTTCGGCGACTTGCTTTACGCTCATGCGCTTGTTTTCGCCCGCTTGGCGGATGTAGCGCATCATATACACTTCGCGTTGCGCGTCGCTGAGAAGGAAAAGGGCGAGTTCTTGCATGGCGTACCGATATTCTAGGTGAATCTTTTCTGCGCGTTCGAGTGCGCTTGTATCGGTAAGACGTTCTTCGAGTGGTTTTCCCACCGTAGCCTCTTCTAAAAAATGCGTAGGCTTACGTTTTTTTCGCTGCAAATCGTCGAGGAAGACGTTGTGGGCAATGCGCTGCAACCAGCTTTGGAAGTGCTGAATAGGGGATGGGGCACGTGTGCCGGCATGTTTACGCAGCGCGTTGAGCATCTTTTCCACCGTTTGGGCGGCGAGTTCCTCGGCATAGCCGGCATCGCGCGTTTTGAGGGTGAGCCACCGTAGCAAGTGCGCCGCATACCGCTCAAACAATTCGGCGATAAGGTCGTTCTGGGCGTTGCGCTCGGTGGTTTGGCAGAGGCGCTCCAATAACGCCTCGTCGGTGAGCGTGTCGTATTTCATTCGATATGTTTTATAGTCAGTATCCGTTTGACGAAAATACAAAAAATCCCTAAAACGATTTGTTCTAGGGACTTTTCTTTACACTATCTTGCTGAATATCACGCACATCAAATTTGCCCAATATGGTCGAAGCCGCAGTAAGGTTGGAGCACTTCGGGGATGCGAATGCCACTGGGCGTTTGGTTATTTTCCAAAATAGCTGCCAAAATGCGGGGCAAAGCCAAGGCGCTGCCGTTGAGCGTATGCGCCAGTATGGGCTTTTTATCACCAGCCTCGCGATAGCGCAACTTTAGCCGATTGGCCTGAAACGATTCGAAGTTGCTGATAGAGCTTACTTCGAGCCAACGCTGCTGCGCAGCAGAATACACTTCCATGTCGTAACATAATGCTGCATTGAAACTAATATCGCCGCCGCAAAGCAAGAGTTTGCGGTAGGGGAGTTCCAACTTTTCGAGCAGGCCTTGCACGTGTAGGCACATTTCCTCGTGTATTTCGTAGGAGTTTTCGGGCAGACAGACCTGCACGATTTCTACCTTATCGAACTGATGCAGACGGTTAAGGCCGCGCACGTGCGCACCCCACGAGCCGGCTTCCATGCGGAAACAAGGGGTATAGCCAGCGAGTTTTATAGGCAGTTTGTTGGCATCAATAATTTCATCGCGCAGCATGTTGGTAAGAGGAACCTCTGCGGTGGGAATTAGGTAGTAGTTTGGCTCAACGACTTGGTACATTTGCCCTTCCTTATCGGGGAGTTGGCCAGTGCCATAGCCTGAAGCCTCGTTGACGAGCAGCGGCGCTTGTACTTCTAAGTAGCCTGCTTTAACGGCTTCTTCCAAGAAAAAATTAATCATTGCACGTTGCAAACGCGCTCCTTTGCCCTTGTAGAAAGGAAAGCCCGCGCCGGTTACTTTGCTGCCTACTTCAAAGTCTATCAGGTCGTACTTGGCGGCGAGGTCCCAGTGGGGGAGTGGCTCGAAGGCAAATTGAGGCACTTCGCCAAACTCCCGTACCACCACGTTATCGTCGGGTGTATTACCTTCTGGCACACTTTCGTGGGGGACGTTGGGCAACTGGTAAAGGAGTGTAGTAAGGCGTGTTTCGAGGGCGTTTACCTCGTCGCTAAGGTCTTTGGTACGCTCTTTTAGGGCAGCGGCCTGCTCGCGGACTGCGGTTGCGTCTTCTTTTTTGCCGGCTTTCATAAGTTGCCCAATCTCTTTGGCAAACGCATTGGCTTGGGCGAGTGCTTGGTCGCGCTCTACTTGCAGGGTGCGTCGGCGCTGGTCCACATCGAGTACCTCATCGAGCAGTTCGGTTGCCTGCGCGAGGCGTTTCTTTTTTAGCCCCTGCAATACGGCGGCGTGGTTCTCTCGGATATAGCTTATCTCTAACATAAAAAAAGGGTCTTAAACGAGGAGGGATGCGATACTATCTATCTGTTTTTCAGTAGCTTACGAAGCATTTGAGCCGCTCATTTTTTGTGCCTGCTCAGTTGTGCGCGCTAAATTACGCATTTCCCGTACAAAGCGATTGGTTTGGTGAGGAATTTAGAAGGATGCCCTTTTGGATGAGTGTTTCTGCGTGGTGCGTTAATCTTCCCGAAAAATATCGCTCAAGTTTATTTGAAGTTCGGGGAACACGTGGGCGTAAAACGTTTCGTCTTCGGCGAAGCTATTTTTGAGGGCATACACGCCTTGCTCGTTGCGGACAAATTGCTGTACTACGTGTTCGCTCGGATATACGACCCAATATTCGCGCACGCCACTTTCTTGGTAGAGGGCGTACTTGGCTTTCATTTCGCGCTTAGAATTTCCCGGCGAAAGAATTTCGACAATCAAATCGGGTGCGCCAAGGCAGCCCCGCTCGTCGAGTTTTTCTGCGTCGCAGACGACGCACAGGTCGGGCTGTACCACGGTGTAAATGTCTTTGTTGGCTTTTACGGACTTTCCCACATCGAACAGGCGCACATCGAAGGGGGCGGCAAACAAACGGCAGGGATGTTTTTTCAAAAAGAAACCTATTTCCGTATGCATGTTGCTAGAAATTCGCTGGTGCTTCGTATTAGGTGCCGGCGACATTTCCCACAGCTTGCCCCGTAGCAGTTCTACGCGCTCTTGAAACTGCCATGTTAGGTAGTCAGCGTAGGTGTACAGCGTATCGAGGTTGAGGTCGGAGAGGCGCGTAACAGATTGGCTCATGTGCGAAGGGATTTGATTTTCTACGAAATTACAAAAAAAATAGATGTTGTGCAGGGGGAACCGATTTTATTGCATCTTCGTACCAACAACCGACGTGGGTTACCCTTTCTCTACTTATCTAATCTTTTTTTATGAAACGATACCTATTTTTATGTGTATGCTGCGCGAGTGTGTGGGCAGGCGAAGTACGCGCACAAGACCGTACGTGGGTACTTCCTACCGACTACGACTCCACCAAACTGTACCGCATCGAGTTGAAAGACCGTATTACGCTGGTAGGAAACATTTTGCGCATGGATAGCCTCTTTCTTACCCTTCGCACCTCGTCTGTGCCGCGCATAGAGGTTCCCTTTCAAGAAATTCGCACATTGGTAGAGGTAAACGCACGGGCAAAGGACTTCGCAGCCAATTGGTTTGCCAATCCGCACCCCACGCGTTATTTTTTCGGGCCTTCGGCGTTTAACCTCGAACGGGGTAGGGGATATTACCAAAATACGTATTTATTCTTAAACTCTTTTAACATAGGAATAACGGATAATTTTTCTGTAGGCGGAGGTTTTGAATTTATTTCAACGCTTGTAAGCGTGGCAAATGGGCGTTTTGATGCTATCTTTTTTCTTACGCCAAAGGTTACTACCAAAGTACACGAAAAAGTGCGGCTTGGTACGGGGGTCTTGTATGTGAGCGTGCCAGATTTTGGCGGGGGGCCGCGCAGTAATTTTGGTATTGGCTACGGTGTGGTTACCTATGGCACAACCGACCGAAACGTTACGGCGGGGCTTGGTTGGGGTTTTGTGGAAAATGAGTTTTCGAGCCGTCCGGTGGTTACTGTGTCGGGGATGCGTCGTGTATCGCGAAATGTCGCACTTATTTCTGAAAATTGGCTAGTACCTACCACCCAGTACTATGGCGTATTTGGTTACGGATTGCGCTTTTTTGGCGAGCAGTTAGCCGTAGATTTAGGCTTTATCAACAACCGCGAAATCGCCTCTTTTTTGCTGATAGGCCTGCCTTATGTGGATTTTACAGTGAAGTTTTAGTATGCCTACAACACGTTAAATTTTACACGTTTTGAGCGCAGATATTATAGGAAAATGCCTGCTACTAGAATATCATCGGTTTGTTTGCGCGTACCTCTCCACGCCGGGTGCATTTCAAAATTACGCTTTTGGGTATTT
>CAYUJH010000185.1:0-4420 GCA_964444995.1 uncultured Roseobacteraceae bacterium
GGCGTAACGGCTACGCGTTGCTCGTTGGTTTGCTGCGGCTGACAACTTCCGATACACAGACTACACACAGCTAGCAATACACAGGTATATTTTTTAAAAAGTAAGCAGATATTTTTCATTTTTTCTGTGGGATACATTCGGTCGATTATGCCAAGACTCATCTTCTTGGGAAGTGTTTTCGGTCAAAAATTTCCTTCATAATGAACGCATCGCGTATATTTTCCGGCGATTTCACAATGCGTTTAATAGAAAAAGGTCTTTTCGCTTTCTTGCTCCCCTGCACCTCGCGAATTTTGATGCTTTTCAGCAACTCTTTGCTCATAGGCTTGCCAAAATCTTCGTCGGGTAAGTAGGGTTTGAGGCGCTTGGCGGCGCGTTCTGTAATTTTTTCAACACCATACTTACGGCGTTGCTCCTCTTCATATTTCCGAGGATTACGGACGCGCTCAAGGAGTTCCTTAAACGAAAGTTGTTCTTCGGCGGGAGGTTCTACAGCCGCCTCTACCCGCGACCTACGCGGAGGTGGGGCAGGTGGAAGTTCTTCCTCCTCGTCGTCGTCCATATAAACCGGTGGGGGAGGCGGACTTGACTTAGCTTTTTTCTGTGAGGGCACAACGAGTTCTGGTGGGGGCTGCACTTCTTCAGGACCATCGGCAGGGGGTCTGCTCTTCTTCTTTTTGGAAGTAGAAAGCCAATAAAACAGCAGTCCTAAGAGGGGAATTAAAAAGTCAGTCCAATTTTCCATACATATCGGTCATTTTTACGGTAAAGTACGAAAAAAAATCCGACGGCGCAAACAACAAAAAGGAAAAATGTTTATCCTGTGGCAAAATGCAACACGTACCCCTAGGGCGTTGTAAAGAAAAAAACAAAGGGTTAGCAAAATCATCAAGTCATACAAATCCTAATATGAAAAAAGAACACCGGTCTATATGAGCACAAGTTTACCACCGCCTTTTAGGTAGGAGTATCAAACATTTCGGAACACGTGTTTTTTTTATACTTTTGAAACAGCAAAACGCGGAATTTGTACGATAATATACGGCCTTTTTGCAGAGGCTATGGGTCTGTTTTTTTCGCTGTATGCCTGTTATACTCTACGGAAAGCAAAGAAATGAATAAAAAAACGAGCATCGGGCTACTTTGCAACACACATGCGTGGGGCGGCTTGGAAATCAATGTGTTGCATCTGGCGCGGTGGTTTGCCCAAGAAGGGCACGCCGTGTGGGTATTTGCCCCGGAAGACTCGCGTGCATTGCGCACCGCAACGGATATGGCAGGCGTTACGGCTGTCTCGTTCGAGAGTGGTTTCAAGCATGGTAACGTGTTTGCTGCTATGCGTTTGGGGCGTATCCTACGGTGGAACGACATACAAAATTTATTTACTTCTCATTCCAACGACATACACCTCATGGTGCTCGCTAAGTTGCGCTTGAACGGAACGCTGCGCACGTTTTACTACCAACAAATGAATTTGGGTGTGGATAAAAATGACGCGCTCCATACCTTTTTTTATCGCCGACTCGACCACTGGATTACTCCGCTGCCTTCGATGGCAGAAGTAGTACGCAAACGCACTTGCATCGGCGAGGAGCAACTGCGCATTGTGCCCCTGTGTATCGAAACGGAAAAATTTGTGTCGGTGCGCGAAAAACGTGCCGAAGCACGCCACTTTTTCCAGCTACCCGCCGCGCCTCTGATGGTGGGCACTATCGGGCGAATAGACCCCCAAAAAGGACAAGCATACCTGATAAAAGCCCTCCACACCCTGCGCAAAAAAGGCTACGACTGGCACGCACTCTTCATCGGCGACGAAACCAACGCCCAAGAAGGAGAATATATGGCGTATTTGAAAGCACTCATTACAGAATACCAACTCGAAAAAGTAGTGCATTTTCGGGCGTTCACCGAGCGCACCGATTTGGCATTTGCCTCCCTCGATGTGTTTGCCATGACAAGCCACAGCGAGACTTTCGGCATGGTAACGGTAGAAGCAATGACGGCCGCTCTGCCCATAGTCGGTAGCCGCGAAGGAGGCACGCCCCATCTGCTTGCCGAGGGGGAAACTGGCGTGCTCTTCGAAAGCAAAAATGCCGACGACCTCGCTCAAAAGCTAGAACCGCTCTTCGCCGATGCGAACGAGCGCAAACGCATGGGCAACGCGGCCCAAAAAAAAGCGCTGCAAAGCTATGCACATACCGCACAAATACAGGCACTTACCGCTTTATTGCACGTTTAACTCCCCTACCTTGCCCGACGAACCTACCGCCCCGCGCACTTTTCGGATGCCAACAGCACTGCCGACCCACCTCATGCTGGTTGGCGTTGCGCTGCTTTACGGTGTGAATTACAACGTAATGAAGCTCGTAACGCCTGCCTTCGTACCGCCATTTCCGCTCATTTTGCTGCGCATCAGCGGTGCAGTGGTGCTATTTGGCACGCTCTACGCACTCTTCATCCGCGAGCGCGTCGCCCGCCGCGATTACGGACGCTTGCTAGAGGGCGGCGTGCTCGGCGTAACAGGTAGCCAACTTTGCTATGCGCAAGGGCTAGCGTTTACCTCTGCGCTCAATGCCTCGGTCATTATGACGCTCATCCCCGTTTTTGTGTTGTTATCTTCTATTTTTCTGCTCGGCGTGCGTATTTCGGCGAGTAAGTGGCTGGGGATTGCCTTAGGTGGCACAGGAGCTTTTCTGCTTGTAGGGGGCACGGCGGTAACCTTCTCGGCGGAAAGCATTGCCGGCGATTTGCTCATTTTGGCCAATGCCGCGTTTTTTGGTGTCTATTTGGTGCGTATGAAACCGCTCATGGCGCGTTACCACCCCCTGACAATCAGCACGTGGACGTTTTTGGCAGGTTGGTGCGTAGTATTGCCTTTCAGTTGGGTGCAAGCAAGTGCACTCTCTTTTTCCTTCCCTACCCACATTGTCTGGGCGTTGGCGTTCATTGTCATTGGCGCTACTTTTTTTGTCTATCTGCTCAATGTAAGTGCCTTACGACGCGCTTCGCCGGGCTTGGTGGGGTTTTATGTGTATTTCCAGCCGTTGGTCGCTACAAGTATCTCGCTCTTCTACCAAACCGATACGCTCACGTTTTCGCGGGTATTCGCCGCCTGCCTTGTGTTTTTGGGCGTGTATTGGGTGAACAAGCGGTAGCTTTTTTATGCCATCGGATTTTTTTCTTGTAGTGCATGAAGTAGATGTGTTTTTACACTATGGGGGTCAATATTAGCCATACAGGCACAACTGTCAGTTTTCAGGCAGTCGGTACAATCGGCTTTGTAGGTAAGATACTGCGCTTTTACCCCTATGGGCATCCACCGACCGGGATGTATCGGTTGCACACTCGGATATAAGCCAATGGCTACTTTGCCCAAGGCGGCAGCAATGTGCAAGGGGCCAGTGCTACACGCCACTAAGCCATCTACCGCACCCAAAAAAGCGATAAGTTCGGGCAGGCTCATCGTGCCAGTAAGGTCGTGGACGTGGGGTAACGCGAGCAGGTCGGGCAGTTCCTTGCGGATAAGCGGCCCCTCTTCCGCAGTGCCGGTAACATATATCTGAAACTGTGTGGGATGCAGCAATTCGGCTAGTTTTTTGTACGCGGCAAGTGGCCATTCGCGCGCACTCCCGCGCGACTTGGGGTGCAGGACTACCTTCCAGCCATCAACGCGCTGCAATTCGCTGCGCAGCGGTTCGGCAAGGGGCGGCGGATAAAAACCGTACCAAGGTAACATCTGCGCAAAAGTAGGCACAAACGATAACCGAAAGGGGTAAAGCAGTTTGAAATTTAACTGGCTTTCGTGCAAAGGCGAGCGCCTGCGACTAAAATGCACAAGGCGGTTGCAGTAGCGCCAATGAAGCAGCCGATGACTCGTCCCGATGCGGTAGCGGATTTTCTGGCGAGCCGCACGCTGCGCTAGTTCTTTGTCGGGAAAGACAAACAAAATAGCATCGGTTGGCGGAAAACCTTCGCGAAGTACGTCCGCACGGTCTAAAAATGCGTCCACATGTTCACACGCTTCTGCTAGGGCACGGGTATAGGCTTTTCCCAAAAAATAGATTTTTAGGTGGGGGGCTTTTTCCTTCAAAAAACCAACCAAAGGGAGCGTGAGCATTACGTCGCCGAGGCTATCGGTACGGCTCACAATGAGGGTGCTAAGTTGTTCGATAGAAATATACATAAAAAAGGTAAAAAAAATAGGAGTTTTCTGACAATATTTTCTTTTTCAGCTCGTCTAATTGCAACTGGGTAAGGCCGGTTATCTGCCTGATTAATTCATCACTTGCACCTTGTTGTATCGCATTGGTGGCAACCTTCTCAATGCCTTTTTCTATACCTTTTTCTATGCCTTCTTCCAAGCCTTCTTCCCTTCTTTATTCCCTTTTCAATACCTTTCTCTTCGCCTTCTCTCAAGGCC
>CAYUJH010000186.1:0-762 GCA_964444995.1 uncultured Roseobacteraceae bacterium
TCGCCCCGTAGATGTATGGGTAAATAATTGAAAACCAAAAGTTTTGACAAGAACAATCAGAAAGTAGAAAAAGGTTGGCTATCTTCGTGCCTGTTCGTGTCATGTATCACACTCCTCAATACTATCTGCTATGCGTACGTTCCTTCACCGTGCCCTTGCGCTTACGTGGGCAATTGGCGGCCTCTTATGTGCCCCTTCTTTAGGCTATAGCCAAGGCTGTTCCGATGCCGGTTTTTGCACGATGGGTGCCATGCGCCCCAACCAGCCCTTTGCCAAAAAAGGCCTCCTACTCAAATCGGTAGAAGTAGGGCAATACGTAGGGCTTACCCCTTTTGACGATTATATTTTGGCCTATACCGCCGAGGTAAACGTTGGGATAGGCGCGCGCTTTGCCGCCCAAGTGAAAGCCCTGCACCAACAGACTTTTGGGCCGCTGGCCAATACGTCGGGCATAGGCGACCTTTCCCTTGCCTTCACATACGGCCTTGTGCAGAAAGAATCGCTTAAATGGAATGTTACCATAGGAGGGAAAATACCCACAGGCGCACATACCCTGCGCTCTGCCGAAGGCCTTCCCCTACCCATGTACTACCAACCCGGCTTGGGCACGTACGACCTCGTGGTAGGCACGTCGCTCATTAGCCGTAAGTGGCTGGTAGCTACTGGCTTACAGCATCCTTTCAACGCCAACGAAAGTGCCTTTACATGGGGCGCATGGGCAGGACATCGCTTGCAAGAAGATGCGCTGCGCTACCCGGCAGC
>CAYUJH010000186.1:772-4395 GCA_964444995.1 uncultured Roseobacteraceae bacterium
GAACGCAGCTTTCGCTTTTCCCGCCTGAGCGCAAGCATAGGGCTGTTGGGCATTCATCGCCTTACCAAAGATAAGATAGACGACCTCGAAAATGGCGGCCGAAAGTACGTAGAAGGCAGTAACGAACCGGTAATTAATGGCCTGCTTGGCGTGGGTTATCAGCTTTCGGCGCGCTCGGGCCTCAAACTTGGGCACGCCGTCCGGCTGCGTGAGCGCGTAAAAACGTTCGACGGACTGACCCGCCTTTGGGTGAATACCTTGGGGTATGAATATCGTTTTTAACCTGCTGACAACACCTACCTTTTTATGAAATACATTTTATTTTTTTTAGGATTGACCGTGTGCGTACCAGCTTTTTCGCAAGTAGAAAAAGCATTGTATCATGCCGAATATGCCCGTTACGATAGTGCCGCTTTTTACTACCGCAAAGCGATAGACGCGGGCAATGCGCAAGCGCAGCTAGGCTGGATAAGCACCCAGTTGAAACTAGGCCGTTTTTCGTACGTACAGGAGGGTATTGCACAACTTGAGCAAGACCCTGCATGGGCTGCTTCGGTAGAGCTGGGCAACTTAAAAGGACAGTTGCTTTTACAACAAGGCCGCAGCGAAGATGCTATCGCACAATTTGAACAAAATTTGGTCGCTCACCCTCAAAACGACTCGCTGCGTGCGCGTATTTTAAACGAGTTGGGCGTTGCCTATTGGAACGCAGGCAGGAATCAACAGGCACTTGCTTACCTTGAACAAAGCCTTGCGCAATGCCAAGCCTATTTTGGCGAAGAACACCCCGAAATTGCCGCTATTTACAACAACCTTGGGCTTGTTTTTGTAAATACCGATACCGAAAAGGCACTTTTGTACTACCAACGCGCACTCGCCCTGTACGAAAAAATATATCCATCACAACATCCTTCTATCGCAAATGCGTACGTAAATATTGCCGTGGTTTATAACGAGCAGCAAGCCTATGTTTCTGCCGACTATAATTTCCGCCGCGCACTCGACTTATTCGTTGAAATTTATGGAGAATCGCACCCTAGCGTGGCATTTGTCTATAACAACTTGGGGCGCACCGCACTTGCCGACGGTTTGTTCTACGAAGCCTCCGACTTTCATAACCGTGCCCTGCGTATTTACAAACACATATTTGGTGGCCGACATCCTGAAACTGCCAACACATTTTTTTTACTAGGTAATGTGTATGCCCAAGAACAAAACCCTAAGCGAGCACTCTATTATTATCAGCACGCTTTGCGCGCCAACGCACTTAATTTTGACCGCGAAGACTTGGCGGAAAACCCAGCACCCAACGACTATCTCAACGTTCTCACGCAGCTCAATGTATTGCTTGCCAAAGGCAAAACCCTCGAGCAACTCTATTACAGCAAAACCTTGAACATACGAGAACTAAAATCGGCCCTAGCCGCCTACCAACTCGCCGATGCTATGATAGACAAAGAACGAGGTGTCCGAAATAGCGAGGCAGATAAACTAGCACTCGGCACGCTATCGGCCGAACTCTACCCCCATGCTGTGGAAAGTGCGCTGCGTTTGGCCGAAGTTACCCTCGCCTCCGATGCCTACCAAAAGCAAGCGTTTTACTTTTCAGAAAAAAGTAAAGCGTTGGTGCTGCTCACCGCAATTTCCGACACAAAAGCCAAAGCATTTGCCAACATTCCCAACGAACTACTCGAGGAAGAGCGCACCATAAAAGCGCGGCTGCTCACCTACGAACAAGAACTTACGCAGGCAACGAGCGATGTGCAAAAAAATACTTTCCGCGATGCCATTTTTCAAGAAACACAACGATACGAGGCTTTTTTGAAAAATTTAGAAACACAGTTTCCCCAATATTACGCACTAAAATATAAAGTGGCGGTAAGCAGTGTGGAAGCCATACAGGGTACACTTTCCCCTAACACGGCAATGCTGAGCTACATGCGCAGCGCAGACAGGCTCTTTATATTCCTGATAACCGCTACGCGCTACCGAGTATGGAACGTACCGCTTGAAAGCTCGTTCGAGGAAGAATTAACCTTGCTACGCAATGCCATTTTTTGGCAAGTGGACGATGTATTTGCGCAAAGTGCCCACGCACTCTACAAACAACTTATTCCTAAGAAAATCCCCTCGAAAATCACACAACTGGTCATTGTGCCAGAAGAAACCCTCGGTACTACGCCTTTTGAAACGCTTTTAGCCAAAAAACTCCGCTGGGAAGGAGCGCAAGTACCTTGGGAAAAGGGCGTATTTTTACTCCGAAAATATGCCGTGAGCTACGCCTATTCCGCCACCCTTTTTCAAGAGCAATCACACGGCAAAAAACAAGGCGAAGCGCGAAAAGAAAATATTTTGTTGCTCGCCCCTATCTACTTTGGTAAAAGCAGTGCAACGCAACTAAGCACACTGCCAGCTACGCGCCAAGAAATAACCAACATTGGGGAAGTATTTAAAGGTAGAGCCGAACAAATATCCATGTTGCTAGAAGAAAAAGCGAGCGAGGCACAGCTCAAACAGCTGGACCTTACCCGCTACGACTACCTGCACTTCGCTACACATGGGCTGGTAAACGAACTGCATCCGGCACGCTCGCAACTATTTTTGGCAGCCAACGAGTCTGAAGACGGCAACCTATATGCAGGTGAAATTTACAACCTTACGCTCGATGCGCAGCTGGTTACCCTTTCCGCCTGCCAAACTGGCTTGGGCAAGGTTACGCGGGGCGAGGGCATCGTAGGGCTATCGCGCGCACTGCTCTTCGCAGGCACACGCAACTTGGTAGTATCGCTGTGGTCTGTGGCCGATAACTCAACCGAGTCGCTGATGGTAACATTTTACCAAAAAATTGTCCAACAAACTACACCAAACTACGCCCGCGCCTTGCGCCACGCCAAACTACAGATGCTCGATACACAACCTGCCTATGCCGCACCTTATTACTGGGCACCCTTCGTGTTGGTAGGAAAATAAGTCTTAAAACTCGCTTCCTACCGTGAGGGCACGCTGCAAAAGGCCTTCGCGCAGCGAGCCTCGCGATACGCGAATTTGCGCTACGTGCGGAATTTGTTGTAACACAAAGTCAATCAAGCTAAGAGCAACCACAATCATATCCACGCGCTGCTCTTTCATGCCTCGAATGCGCAGGCGTTCTTCGCGGGTGCTTCCTATTACTTGGGTAAATGTTTCGTAAAAATCGCTGCGCGAAAGCGTGTGTTCAAGGTAGTTATCGTCGGACGAAATGCCGAGCTTGGCGCGATGTATGTCGGCGAGCGTACGGAATGTGCCCGCCGAGCCAATAAGCGTATGCACTGTATGCCGTTTAAGCACGTCGAACAAGGAAGCAAGGTACTCGCCCAAATACGCCTGTTGCGCTATAATACCCTCAGGCTCAATGGGTTCACTTTTATGAAACAGGTCATACATGCGTTGTGCGCCAATCTCGAAGCTGTGTTTCCAAAGGGTTTCGCGGTCGTTGCCGATGATAAACTCTACGCTTCCGCCACCAATATCCATCATCAGCGCATTTTCCTCGCCAATTTCTAGCGAAGAGCGAATGCCCTCGTAGATGAGTTGCGCCTCTTCCTCGCCGCTAATAATACGAATATGAAAGTCGAGCTGCTGCC
>CAYUJH010000187.1:0-4371 GCA_964444995.1 uncultured Roseobacteraceae bacterium
AGGGCATTTGCAAAAAATGTATGACTTCCCGGAAGGTTCAGCGTGGGACTTTTTGCTGCACGCTCTAGGTAAAAAGAAAATCCCTACACCCAAAGAGCGTATTGAAAAAAACTATCTTTCGTACATACGTACCTACGACTTTACAGATGAACAAATCATAGTGCTGAAAAAGATAAAAGACGTATTCGTTTCAAACCTCGCTTCTAAACGCAGCATTGACGAGCAAGAAATTTTTGGAAATCCAATTTACGGAAGGCTTATTGGTTCATACGACGACATCAATGAAAAATTTGATGGTAAATTTAGTGCAGTAATTAACGACTTAAAACAAACGCTTGGAAACAGACCAAACGCATAGCCTATGCGTTTGGTAGTGTTGCAGCCTTCCCAAACCACGCACCACATTAGGGCATCAAGCGCTCAAACCCACCCAAGCGACTTTTCGAAGGCAAACCCAAGAAAGAACCAGCAGGCATAACACTCACATCCTCCGAACCACCTCGCGCTTGCTTAGGAGCAGGCGTATGACTCCGAGCCAATGGGGGAGTATTAGCCTACAAGAACAAGGCTATACTTTGAGCAGAATGTCCTACTTTAGAGCATATTTTTTCAATGTATGTACTGAAAACGAATTGGTTCGGGAAATTTTGGTCTTATAAATCATTCATAATCAAACAAATCAAATCAAGAAAATCCTTAATTCACAGAAATCTTAGTATAAATTCAACCTCATGAAAACCTACCTCAACTACCTCTTCGCCTGTGTGTGGAGCGGGTGCACGATGGCGGCCTGCTCGGCACCCTCTGCGCCTGAAAACGAGTCCCAAACTACCGCTGCACAAATACTTCCCACAGCCGATGCTGGCAATGCCGGTATCAGCCTGCCCGAACACTTCGGCGCAGTGGCGGTAGTGGATGCCCTCGGCGGCATCGGGCGGCATCTTGCCGTACATCAAAACGGCGATGTATATGTGAAAACGATGAACCTCATTGACGGAAAAGGTATTTTCCTGCTCCGCGATACCACCGGCAACGGCAAGGCAGACCTCGTACGAGGATTCGCCGACTATACGGGCACGGGCATCGAACTGCGCAATGGCTATTTGTATGCCGCCAGCGACTCGTCGGTGATGCGGTATGCCCTCGTGAACGATGAAGTGCCCGAAGGAGCTGCGCCCGAAGTGGTGGTTCGCGGCCTGCCCGACCAACGGCAACACGCTGCTAAAACGCTCGCCCTCGACCCGGCAGGTAACCTGTACGTCAATATTGGCGCACCGTCCAACGCGTGCCAAGAACAAGACCGGCAACCCGGCAGCCCCGGCCAAGACCCTTGCCCCATTTTAGCATGGGCTGGCGGTATATGGCGCTTCGATGCCAACCGCCTTGGGCAAACACAGGCCGACGGTATGCGCTACGCCACAGGTATTCGCAATGCTGTCGCACTCGATTGGAGCAGTGTTACCAACGAGCTTTACGGCTTGCAGCACGGACGCGACCAGCTCAATTCGCTCTTTCCTGAATTTTACGACGACGACACCAACGCCGAACTCCCCGCCGAAGAACTGCTGCGCATTACTGAAAACGCAGATTTCGGCTGGCCCTATTGCTACTACGACCACCTACAAGGCAAAAAAGTGCTAGGCCCCGAATACGGCGGCGACGGCAACAAACAAGAACGCTGCGCCGACAAAGACCAACCCGCCCTCGCTTTTCCCGGCCACTGGGCACCCAACGACATCCTGTTCTACACCGGCGATATGTTCCCCGAAAAGTACAAAGGCGGGGCATTTGTAGCGTTTCATGGCTCGTGGAACCGCGCTCCCCGCGAGCAGCAGGGGTATTTCGTCGTGTTTGTACCTTTTGCCAACGGCAAACCAACTGGCACGTACGAAATCTTCGCCGATGGCTTCGCGGGGGAAGATAAAAGCCCACGCGGTGCCACCTTCCGTCCCACCGGCCTTGCGCAAGGTCCCGACGGCTCGCTCTACGTAGCCGACTCGAAGCAGGGGCGCGTGTGGCGGATTATGTATTACGGAAACGCTGGGAAGAGTTAGAAAAAACACGTAAATTTCACCCCAAAAACGGACATCCCTTTAAACGCATACACCTTATGAACAAACGAACAATCGCCTTACTAGGCAGCGCACTGCTCTATTTAGCCGCCTGCGGTGGCGCACAAAAAAGCGAAGAAACCAACACAGAAACACCCGCTTCGCCGGCCGAAATTGCCGAATCGAAGCCTGTTTCGCACCCCGGTAAGGCTGTGTATATGTCGTACTGCATGACCTGCCACCAGAAAAATGGCGAAGGCGTACCGGGCTTAAATCCGCCCCTCGCCGGTACGGAATGGGTAACAGGCGACAAGACGCGCCTCATCGGCATTGTGCTCAACGGTCTGCAAGAAGAAATTGAAGTCAACGGCGAAAAATACAACAACGTGATGGCCTCGCACGCCTTTTTGAGCGATAAGCAAATCGCCGACGTACTTTCCTACATCCGCCAAGATTTTGGCAACGATGCCGCTGAAGTTACCGAAGCCGAAGTGGCAGCGGTACGGGCGGCAAACTAGGCGGGCAAATAACCTCGCGTACTTTTTTTATGCTTTTGTGCGTACCCTACGTTTGTTACCGCGGCCATAGCCTGTATTTTGATTAGATTTGGAAGTTTAAACAAATAAAATAAACGTATGCAACCAAACAACATCGTACGGTATTTACTAGTATGCGCCTTTGCACTGGCAACCCAGACCCTTTATGGGCAAAAATTACTCGCCGAGGAGGTAAGCCGCGCCGAAGTAGAACAACACGTGCGCTTTCTCGCTTCCGACGAGCTGGCAGGACGGAAAGCTGGTTATGTGGGCAACAACGTAGCTGCGCGTCATATCGCCGAGCATTTCCGCAGGCACGGCGTACAAAAAGTACCCGGTAAAGACACGTACTATCAGACATTTTTCTTAGGCGAAACAACCCCTGCTAAACAAGGTGCGCTCACCCTGCACGACAAAACATGGACGCACGGTGAAGAAATGCTCGTGATGGCGGGTTCTGCGTTCCAACACGAAGGCGAGGTAGTCTTCATTGGTTATGGTGCAGAAGAAGCTGATTATCAAGAAGTTGCATTGGAGGGAAAAATTGTACTTACGCGCATTGGTAGCCCCAACCAGCCCGACGCCTTCGCCGCCATGCGCCTGAGCGAACAAAAACAAAAATTTGCACAGCAACACGGTGCAGTGGCACTCATCGAACTCTACAACCTGCCCGTTCCGTGGAACTTGCTGAAAAACTATCTGCGAGGTAGCCGTATGGAAGTGGTTTCCAAAGAAAGTACGCCTTTGCCTACCTTTTGGCTTAACGACGCAAGCATGAGTGTACTAAAACAATTCAATGAGCAGACAACTGCTCCCATACGCGCCGAAACTACCGGCACTACCTACCGCAAATTACCTACACAAAACGTAGTGGGGTACGTGGAAGGCACAGACCCTAAATTAAAAGAGGAGTACATTTTGCTCACCGCGCACTACGACCACATAGGCAGCGGCACGCCCGGTGTTACGCGAGGAGTAACGGCAGAAGATAGTATCTTCAACGGTGCACGCGATAACGCTATCGGGACAACGGCTGTGCTTACTGCTGCGCGTATGTTTGCCAAAAACCCGCCGAAACGCTCGGTCTTGTTCATTGCCTACACTGCCGAAGAAGACGGACTATTGGGCAGCCAGTTTTATGCTGCCAACCCGTGGTTACCCCTCAACAAGGGCGTTTTTAATCTCAATATTGACGGGGCAGGCTACAATAGTACCGAAATTGTTACCGTCATTGGCTTAGAGCGCACCGGTGCGAAAGATGAAGTAGAGAAGGCAACGGCAGCCTTCGGCCTTCGCCCCATTGATGACCCCGCCCCAGAGCAAGGTCTTTTCGACCGTTCCGATAACGTGTCGCTTGCGGCGAAGGGCGTACCCGCACCAACTTTCAGCCTAGGCTTTACCGCCTTCGATGCCGAAATAGGAAAATATTACCACCAAGTTACCGATGGCCCTGAAACTGTAGATTTCGACTACGTGCTGAAATTTTGCAGAGCTTATCTCTACACCGCCGAGCTAATTGCCAACCGAAAAACCGCCCCCCAATGGAAAAAAGGCGATAAATACGAGGAAGCTGCCAAACAACTTTATGGTAATAAATAATGCGGCAGTGCGCATATCAAACACGAGATGATTTGGGCAATCTGCGATTGACATACCGGTAAAAATCGGAGCAATCAGCGCCTACGAACGCCCAAATCATCTACATCGTGTGTCATCTTTTTTATACGTTATTTGTAACTCCATGCGTCCTGTAAAGCCAAAAAAACATCTTGGGCAGCATTTCC
>CAYUJH010000188.1:0-4307 GCA_964444995.1 uncultured Roseobacteraceae bacterium
GATTTGATTTGCTTGATTTTGAATGATTTATAAAACCATAATTTCGCAAATCTCATGCGCTTTGGTACAGTCAAAAAAAGCCTTCCCACAAGGAAAAGGCTTTTAAGGAAAGCATGTTGTTTGGGTCAAATGACGGTAATAGGCCGAACGAGTGCAGGTACGATAGGAGAAAAACCTACTCGTTGGGTTCGTGCTAATTTGCGCAGACTGCGGGCAGTCATGGCAATAACAAGCACGCTAGTTACTTTACCACCTTCAAGCATTTTGTAGGTGCGAGCAAATTGCTTTTCGCTACGTGCGGGTTCACCTTGAAGGCATCCCTCATTTTCATATTGTTTGGTCAGGTTAAAAGTTACAGAGGCGAAGGTAACGAATTGGCAAGGGCTTTCCAAAGGGATTTTTGCAATTAATGCAACCGGTTGCGGAAAATTAATTTTTGCCTGCTAAAAATGCGACAAAAAGTGCGAAAAGGGGGGCAAAAACGTGCTTTTCACACAACTGTTAATTTTATTTAAAGTAAAAAAAGTCTGTGCAAAAAATTTTTAAATCATAAAAAAATGCTGCCTAGGAACTTTTCTACCTAATATGCCTTCGTAGCTTTGCATCGATTTATCTGTTCTCATTTTTTTCAGTTCAACATAACCCTCTTTCATACGATGGATATTTCAATTGAAAAACTCAGTAAGAACTACGGACTGCAACGCGCTGTGGATGACATCTCGTTCGAGGTAAAGACCGGCGAGATTTTGGGTTTCCTTGGCCCCAACGGCGCAGGCAAAACCACTACCATGAAAATGATTACCAACTACATAGCCATTGATAGTGGCGATGTACGCATCGGTGGAAAATCCGTAGCCAAAGAGGGCGTAGCCGTCCGCAAACACATCGGCTACCTGCCCGAGCACAACCCCCTTTACCTCGACATGCCCGTAGTGGACTACCTCAAGTTTGCAGCCGCCTTGCAGGGAGTTGCCAAGCCCGACATCGAAAAGCGCGTCCGCACGATGGTGGGAAAATGTGGGCTAAATGCCGAAAAACACAAGAAAATCGGTGAGCTTTCTAAGGGATACCGGCAGCGCGTGGGCTTGGCGCAAGCACTCATCCACGACCCCGAAGTGCTCATCCTCGACGAGCCAACCACCGGTCTCGACCCCAACCAAATCGTAGAAATTCGGAAACTCATCCGCGAGATTGGTGCCGAGAAAACCGTCATCCTGAGCACCCACATTCTGCCCGAAGTAGAAGCCACCTGCGACCGCATCCTTATCATCAATCAGGGGCGTATTGTTGCCGACGGCACGGCAGAACACCTCCGAAAACAGGCGCAAGGCAACGAATTGCTCACGGTGCGCATCGAAGACGCTTCCCTCGACGAGGTGCAACGCAAGCTCAACGCGCTCGCCACCGTAGCCTCCGCCCAACTGCTTGACGGCGGCAAATTCGAGGTACAAAGCAAGCCCCAAGCTGCTACCGCCCGCGATATTTTCGGCTTGTGCGTGGCGCAAAACTGGGTGCTTACCGAGCTAACCCCTTCGGAAACCAAGCTCGAAGACATCTTCCGCAACCTCACTACAAAATAGCGGAAACCGATGCGCAAAAAGCGCAAACAACCTTCAATATTCCCCATGTATCACCTCAAACGTTTCCAAAGAAATTATGAGAATTGTATGGATTATCGCCAAGCGCGAACTGCAATCGTTTTTCGATTCGCTCATTGCCTACATCATGCTCGTGCTCTTTTTGGGCTTTAGTGGCTTTTTTACATGGCTCTACGGCAGCGACGTGTTTATCGTCGGACAAGCGAGTTTAAATACCTTCTTTCAAATTGCCTTTTGGACCCTGTTTTTCTTCATTCCCGCGCTCACGATGCGTATGCTCGCCGAAGAAAAGAAAACGGGTACTATCGAGCTACTGCTCACCAAGGCCGTGTCCGACCGCCAAGTGGTGCTAGGTAAATTCTTAGCTTGTTTCTTGTTGGTTGCTATCAGTTTAGCCTTTACACTTCCCTACTACATTACCGTAGCCAGCATTGGCAATATTGACCACGGCGCAGTGTGGTGCGGCTACTTGGGGCTATTGCTCATGAGCGCGGCGTACATCAGTGTAGGCTTGTTTACGAGCAGTGTTACCAACAATCAGATTGTAGCGTTTCTTTCCGCCCTGTTCGTAGGCATGTTTTTCCATGTCATTTTCAACGTCCTCTCGCAAAATGTGGGCGGAACGTTCGGACAACTTTTCTACTACATGAGCCTGAGTACGCACTTCGAGTCGTTGGCGCGGGGCGTGGTGGACACCAAAAACCTTGTCTATTTCTTAAGCTTTGTCGCTACTGGCATCGCCCTTTCCGAACTGAGTTTAGCAAAGAGAAATTTAACCAACTAACACTATGAAAACTAGGAAATCGTACTATACGTCCCTCGCCCTTGTGCTGGGCATTATCGTAGTGGTCAACTTGCTCTCTGCCGACTACTTCGCACGGCTCGACCTCACCGAAAGCAAGAGCTACACCCTGAGCAAGGCCACCAAAGACATTTTGAAAGAACTGCCCGAAGCCGTAACGGTGAAGGCGTATTTTTCGGAAAATTTGCCGCCTGCTATCGAGCGGACGCGCCAAGATTTCAAAGACTTGCTGGTCGAATACGCCACGACTTTGGGGCGCAACGTGGTCTATGAGTTTATCAATCCCAACGAAAGCGACGAACGCAAGCAAGAGGCACAACGCGTTGGCATCAGCCCTATCATGATTAACGTTCGTGAAAAAGACCAAATGAAGCAGCAAGAAGCCTACATGGGTGCGGTTGTAGAGATGGGCGAAAACCAAGAGGTAATCCCTTTCATGCAGCCCGGCGAGGCGATGGAATACACCCTCACGACGAGCATTAAGAAGATATCGGTGAAGGAAAAACCATACGTTGCCCTCATTCAGGGCCATAAAGAGGCGACCAAGCAGGGCATGAGCCAAGTTTCCGAAGCCTTGAGCGTACTCTACCGCCTAGAAGAATATACGCTCAACGATTCGACTTCCATCCCCGACCGCTTCAAAACTATCGCGATTGTGGCACCCGAAGAGAGCATTTCCGAGCAGCAACTCGATAAACTTGACGACTTCTTGCGTCGTGGGGGCAACATCTTGCTGGCGTACAACCGCGTAGAGGGCAACTTGCAGAGCTTGGAAGGAACAGCCCTTACTACTGGCATCGAAGATTGGTTGGCGAAAAAAGGCGTTATCGTCGAAAATAAATTCTTACTCGATGTAAACTGCGCCTCTGTAACCGTGCAGCGTCAGCAGGGCTTTTTCCGCCTTGCCTCCGAGGTCTCTTTCCCCTATATCCCCATCCTGCGCGAGTTTGCCGACCACCCCATCACGCGTGGTCTCGAAGCCGTTTCCTTCCCTTTTATCAGTCCTATCACTTTCCAAGGCGATACAAGCAAGGTGCGCATGACCCCGCTCATGTTCTCGTCCGAAAGGTCGGCAGCAGTAGCTGTTCCTACTTCTTTGAACATTCAAAAGCAGTGGGAAGAGAGCGATTTCCCGCTCAAACAACAAATTGCGGCGATGGTGCTAGAAGGCGCATTGGTGGGCGATAAATCCGCACGCCTCGTGGTCATTGGCGATGGCGACTTTGCTGTAAACGCCAAAGGAGAGGGGCAACCGCAGCCAGTACAGCCAGATAACCTCAGCCTGCTCGTAAACAGCATCGACTGGCTCTCCGACGACACCGGCCTGATTGACCTGCGCACGAAGGGGATCACTTCGCGCCCGCTGGACGACCTCGAAGAAGGTACGCGCAACCTGCTTAAATATGGCAACTTTCTCGTGCCGATGCTCTTTGTGCTCTTATACGGTATAGTGCGCGCACAACGTAGAAAAAGTCTGAGAATCAAACGAATGGAAGAACGTTATGAATAAAAGAAACAAAATACTCTTACTAATTTTTGGCGGGTTGACCTTATTGTTAGTCGGCTCGCGCTTTGTGAACCGAGAAGGCGACCGCACCCTGCGCAGTGTGTTGATTAGCTTAGATACTACGCAGGTAACAAAATTCGTGATTACACCCAACAAGCGCGTAGATGAGGGAGAACCCTTCACGGTAATACGCTCTGGCGCGGAGTGGCGCGTACAGCGCGGCGACCGCGACGTAAAACTTGACTCCACGCTTACCAGCACGATGTTATCTCCTTTTGCAGAGATGCGCCCTTCGCGCTTGGCAGGTCGCAGTGTGCAGCAGTGGCAAACCTACGAGGTGAACGACTCGCTCGGCACGCGGGTACAGGTTTGTGCGAACGACAAACTCGCCGCCGACGTG
>CAYUJH010000189.1:0-4287 GCA_964444995.1 uncultured Roseobacteraceae bacterium
TCGTTTCTACTGGCGCAAAACAATCTATCGCCAATGTGCTTCTAAGCCTTATAAACCCCGACGATGAGGTGCTTATTTTTACTCCCTACTGGGTAACCTATAACGACCAAGTACTCCTCGCCGAGGGCACACCTGTATTCGTAAAAGGCAGTATCGAGAATGATTTTAAGGTAACTGCCGCGCAACTTCGCGCTGCCATTACCCCCAAAACAAAAGCGATCATGTTCTCTTCGCCATGCAATCCTACGGGCAGCGTATTTAGCAAAGAAGAACTCTCCCAACTCGCCAACGTCCTGAAAGAATACCCCAATATTTTCATTATTTCCGATGAAATTTATGAATTTATCAACTTCGGGGGCGAACACCACAGCATTGCTGCCTTTGACTTTTTGAAAGACCGTACCATCATCATCAACGGCTTTTCGAAAGGCTATGCCATGACCGGCTGGCGTTTGGGCTACATTGCTGCCCCTGAGTGGATTGCCAAAGCCTGCAACAAATTGCAAGGGCAATTTACCTCTGGTACCTGCTCGATTGCCCAACGGGCAGCCGTAGCCGCTATCAACGGCGACCTGACAGAAACCCAAGCCATGCGCGATGCCTACCTGCGCCGACGCGATATGGTTAAAGCTCTCCTCGACCAAATTGACGGCGTAAAAACCAATACGCCAGAGGGTGCTTTCTACATCTTCCCCGATTTTAGCGCATTTTTCGGGAAATCCGACGGCGAAACCACGATTGAAAACAGCGACGACCTCGCCCTGTATTTTCTACACAAAGCGCACGTATCGGTCGTATCGGGCAGTGCATTTGGCGCACCGGAATGTATCCGCATTTCCTTCGCTGCTTCCGACGAGGAACTGAAAGAAGCCGTCCGCAAAATTGGCGAAGCACTAAAAGCCTTGAAATAAATTTGTATTTTAATGATTTTAACACCTAACGTATATAAAAAAAGCGTTGGGTGTTCTTTTCTTTTTACACATGGATGTAACAAAACTCTTCCAGCAGTTTACCCAAAAAAGAGTATTGGTGATTGGCGATGTAATGCTCGACTCCTATTTGTGGGGAAAGGTACATCGAATTTCTCCCGAAGCACCCGTACCCATCGTCAACGTACATAAGCGCGAAATGCGCCTTGGTGGGGCAGCCAATGTGGCTCTCAACGTACTAGCGCTCGGCGCTACGCCTATCCTATGTGCCGTAGTAGGGCAAGATACCGACAGCGAAAACCTCGACCGTTTGCTGCGCACCCACGCGCTCTCGAACGAGGGCATTTTGAAAAGTGCCAGCCGCATGACCACCATCAAACACCGAATCATGGCAGGTTCGCAGCAGTTACTTCGCGTAGATTCAGAGATGGATACCCCCATTTCGGACGAAGACTCCCAGCGATTGTTGCAAAAAATTGAAGCTCTATTGCCTCAGGTTCAAGTCATTATTTTCGAAGACTACGATAAAGGCGTGCTGACTCTCCCGCTCATAGAGGCGGTCATTCATCGTGCCAACGCGCAGGGTATCCCAACCGTGGTGGACCCTAAAAAGCGTAATTTCTTGGCGTACCGAGGCTGTACGCTCTTCAAACCCAATTTAAAAGAGTTGCGGGAAGGCATTCAGCAAGAAATTCCTTCTGGCAACCTTGATGCTTTGCAGGCTGGTATCCGAGCACTCCGTGCGCAGATGCCCCATGAGGCAACAATGGTAACACTTTCCGAGCATGGAGTATATATCTGCAACCAAGATGAAGTACATCATCAACCGGCGCATACACGCGAAATTGCCGACGTATCGGGCGCAGGCGATACTGTTGTGAGCATTGCCGCTCTTTGCGTAGCCTGCGGCACGACGCTTCAACACACCGCCGCCCTCGCCAATTTGGGCGGAGGCCTTGTGTGCGAGTCGCTCGGCGTAGTACCCATCGAAAAAGAGAAATTGCTTAAAGAAGCAAAAAGCGGGCACTTTTTCTAAAATGCCCGCTTTTTTTTAGTTGTTTTTGTTGAGTTTGGCCTCGATACTATGTTGTGTGTGAGGCACAGCGCGCAGACGCTCTTTCGAGATAAGTTTCCCTGTATCTACACAATACCCGTACGTATTGTTTTTGATGCGAATAAGGGCGTTGTCTAGCTGCTGAATATACTTCATCGTGCGGGCAGCGAGCTGATTTAGGTGCTCGCGCTCAAGGGCATCGGCACCGTCTTCGAGCGTACGCAAGCTGCTATTGTTTGAAGAACCCCCGGGTGAGTAGCGGATAGATTCTTTTAACGACTCTAGTTCTTTGTATGCTTTATTCCGTTTTTCAGTGAGTAAATCTTCAAACTCCTTCAGTTCCTCTTTCGAATAGCGTGGGCGTTGATCCATTTCCATTTGAGTACGCAGTTTAGGTGAGCAATATTTTTTGTGTATAACAAGAAAAAAAGCAAATTCTTACAAAGGTTTTCGTTCAAGGAAATTCGCAGTTCTTATTAATAAAGGCGCAATTTTAGTAATTTCGTACCGAATTTGCAGGGTACGTGTTGAATTGATGCGCAAATATTGTCTTAAAGTTTTAATAATCAGTTATTTACCTTTTAAGATTCAAGCACAAAACTATTCAGACACACACATCCTCTACAAGCAGTTTGGTACGTACACGCGTAAAATCTTAACCTAAGAAATATGAACTATTACAATTCCATTATCGAAACGATTGGCAATACGCCGATGGTGAAGCTCAATAGAGTAGCCGACGGCATACGCGGTACAGTACTCGCCAAGGTAGAGTATTTCAATCCGGGCAACTCGATGAAAGACCGCATGGCGCTTAAAATGATTGAAGATGCCGAAAAGGCAGGCATTCTCAAGCCGGGGGGCACAATTATCGAAGGCACTTCGGGCAATACCGGCATGGGGCTTGCACTCACTGGCATTGCCAAAGGCTACCGCTGCATTTTTACCATGTCCGACAAGCAGTCGCAAGAAAAAATAGATATTTTGCGGGCTGTAGGCGCGGAGGTCATCGTCTGCCCTACCAACGTACACCCCGACGACCCTCGCTCCTACTATTCGGTAGCACGGAAACTCAACCAAGAAATCCCCAACTCGTTCTACCCCAATCAGTACGACAACCTATCGAACCGCGAGGCGCACTACGAAACTACAGGGCCCGAAATCTGGGAGCAAACCAGTGGGAAAATTACGCATTATGCCGCCGGCGTAGGTACTGGTGGCTCCATGTGTGGCGTGGCGCGGTATCTGAAAGAACAAAACTCTCACGTAGTTACTATAGGAATTGATACCTACGGTTCGGTATTTAAAAAGTATAAAGAGACGGGGATTTTCGATAAAAACGAAATCTATCCGTACCTCACCGAAGGCATTGGCGAGGATATTCTGCCCAAAAACGTGCAATTCGATTTAATTGACACCTTCGTAAAAGTTACCGACAAAGATGCCGCCGTAATGACCCGAAAACTTGCCCGCGAGGAAGGCTTATTTGTGGGTTGGTCGTGCGGTTCTGCGGTATATGGTGCGCTTGAATATGCGCGCGAACACCTCAAAGAGGGCGATGTGATGGTGGTCATTTTACCCGACCATGGCACGCGCTATTTGAACAAAATATACAGCGATACATGGATGAAAGACCACGGGTTTTTAGAGGAACGCCAGTTCGCTACCGCCAAGGACATCATTCGGCACCGCAACGGAAGTTCGCAGCTTGTTACGGTAGCCCAAGAAAGCAAGGTAAGCGAAGCCATCGCGCTCATGAATAGCAAGGGGATTTCGCAGTTGCCAGTAAGCCATGAAGGGGAAATAGTAGGCAGCCTCACCGATGCGCGTGTGCTGCAAAAACTCATCGAAACCCCCGAAGTGCGCGACCTTGCCGTACACGAAATCATGGATAAACCCTTCTTGTTCGTCGCTCTCGACAATACAATAGACTCTCTCTCGTCGCTCATTGACCGCAACAACAAAGCACTACTCGTGCGCGACGAAACCGAGCGGGTGCACATCCTGACCCAAGCCGATTTACTGATGGCCATGACCTCCTAACTCTTTCCGAACCGATGGACTATCTGGAGAAGCATATCGAAGCTTTGATTTTTTGTAGCGATAAACCTGTGAAAATCAATGAAATAGCACAGTGCTTACACGAGCTTTTCGACGCGGAAATCCCTACTCCCGACATTCAAAGGGCGATAGACGTGCTCGAGCTGCGCTATAACTCCGATGAGTTTGCCATGGAAATTGTAGGCGTGGGCGGCGGGTATGTGTTCATGACCAAACCCGCTTACCAAGAAACAATTGCCTTGC
>CAYUJH010000190.1:0-568 GCA_964444995.1 uncultured Roseobacteraceae bacterium
CTTCAAAGTGAAAAGGCAGGTAGGAGACTGCCATTGCGCCCCCGTGTACCTTGCGTACTCTGCCCATTTCGGCTAGTTCTTTCAAGTCGCGGCGTATCGTATCTTCCGACACATTGAGCCACTGACTTAGCTCGGAGGAAAACACCTTGTTCCGCTCTTCGATTTTGCCGATAATGAAGCTATGCCGTTCTTCTTTTAGCATTTTTATGCGGTTTTTAAAGTTTATTCATGCAAATATACGCATAATATTGAATAAAAACGCACATATCGGAATAAAATTACAAGGTCTTTCAAAAGCCTTCCTAGGTGAGGTGTAGGGTTTTAAAACTAGGTTTTGCTACCTTTGGAAAAAACTCTTAGTCCATGAAAAAATACACGTACACACAACAAAAAGATACACGCTCCGGCTTTGGGGATGGTTTGCTCGAAATTGGCAAAGCAAATTCCCAAGTAGTTGCACTTTGTGCCGACCTGACCGGCTCGCTCAAAATGGATGCGTTCCAACAGGCGTTCCCCGAGCGGTTCTTTCAAGTAGGCATCGCCGAGGCGAATATGATAGGGCTGGCTG
>CAYUJH010000190.1:578-4282 GCA_964444995.1 uncultured Roseobacteraceae bacterium
CCGGCCTGACGATTGGCGGGAAAATTCCCTTTACAGGTACATTCGCCAACTTTTCTACCGGCCGTGTCTATGACCAAATCCGTCAGTCGGTCGCGTATTCAAAGAAAAACGTGAAAGTATGCGCCTCGCACTCCGGCGTTACGCTCGGCGAAGACGGGGCAACGCACCAAATCCTTGAAGACATCGGGATGATGAAAATGCTTCCGCACTTTACCGTTATCAATACCTGCGACTACACGCAAACCAAAGAAGCTACCCTCGCGATTGCTGCCCACGAAGGGCCAGTGTATCTGCGCTTTGGCCGGCCGAAAGTGCCTGTGTTCATGCCCGAAAATTCTTTCCAAATCGGTAAAGCGATTGTGTTAAACGAGGGAGCTGATGTTACCATTGTGGCCACTGGGCACTTGGTGTGGGAGGCTATTGTCGCTGGCGAGCTGCTTGCCGAAGCAGGCATTCACGCCGATATCTTAAACATTCACACCATCAAACCGCTCGACGAAGCGGCTATCTTGGCCTCTGTGCGCAAAACTGGCTGCATTGTTACCGCTGAAGAGCATCAGCTCATCGGTGGCTTGGGCGAGAGCGTAGCGGCTGCCCTTGCGCAGAATTTCCCTGCCCCTCTCGAAATGGTAGGTGTCCGCGACACCTTCGGCGAGAGCGGTACGCCCGACGAACTTATGGTAAAATATGGCTTGAAAGCAAGCAATATCGTAGAAGCTGTCCACGCAGTGCGCAAGCGGAAAGCGTAATCGCATCGTTGTTGCTTCGTTTGGTTTCTACGGAAAAAACGCACACCTTTGCTGCGTAAACAAGTGTGTAGGTTTTTCGGTGTGGGGCACCCCACCGAAAATGAAAAGGGAATCAGGTGAAAAACCTGAACTGTTCCCGCAGCTGTATGCCCAAAAACGCCCGCGGCCTGTTCGTGCCACTGTTTCTTCGGAAATGGGAAGGCCGGCCGCTCGGGTGGGTAAGTCAGAAGACCTGCCTATGCACTTCGTTCTACGCCTTCGGTGAAAAGGTAAGAGAACGGCGTTTTTTCTGTGGATATCGCTTTCTAGCACTGTTTTTCAGCACCGTTTTTCTGGGTGTAAGAAGCGTTGTAGGCTGCTCGCAGCTCATACCTGCGTGCTTGGCTATCGTAGATTTTCCGCATGTGCTCTTTTGCGCACAACAAAATGCCGTCTGTACTTTCTCCCCGAAAGCAATGTGTGAAACTACAAGCATCGGACGGCATGAAGCGCAATTTTTTCTTTATTTTCGCTGTTTTTTTTATTTTTTGGATAGGGATGATAGGGACATCTCCTGCCCGTCTGTTTGCGCAACACGATACCACACAACTCACTCCTGTACCCGTCCAAATCTTACAAGAAATCACGATTGACGGGCAACGTCTTCAAAAACATACACGCTCTCAGCACAGCGATTCTGTCGCGATTGTACCTTACTACGGAACTACGCTCGCACAGCAACTCGAAGGGAATACGCCCATTTTTGTGCGTGCGTACGGCATCGGAAATCTGGCTACTACCTCGTTGCGCGGAGGCAGCACGGCGCATACGGCGGTGTTTTGGCACGGACTAAACCTGCAAAGTCCCATGAACGGTACGGTGGATTTGGCGCTCTTACCCGCCTTCCTCACCGACTCGGTGCGCGTACAATACGCCGCCGACGGGGCACTGTGGGGCAGCGGCGCGATGGGAGGCAGCATTCATTTGCAAACTTCGCGGCCTACTTCGCGAGGGATACGCGCAGGCGCATGGGGAATGGTAGGGAGCTTCGGACAACAACAGCAAGGCGTGCGCCTAAACCATGCAAGCTCGCGCTCACATACTGCTTTGCGTGCATGGCGGCAGCAAGCCACCAATAATTTCCCCTACCGCAACCGCGCACGGTTTGGAAACCCACGCGAGGAGATGGAACATGCAGCCCTTACCGCACACGCCCTTACGCTCGAACATCAGCAGCAGAGCCGGCTGGGCACGTTCGCGCTCGCGCTGTGGTGGCAGCAAAGCGAACGGCAAATTCCGCCGCCGCTCACCGTTGCCCGTAGCCAAGCCGAGCAACACGACGACGCACTCCGCGCCGTTTTGCGCTGGCAACATCGTGTAGGCGCACATACGTTGCACGTAAAAACGTCGTTGCTCGACGAAGTACTTTTCTTTGCAGACCCTGCCATTTCCTTGGCCGACCGCAGCCAAGCCCGCCAATGGATACAAACTCTTTCGCACGAAGTGCGCACCACAAAGGGCTGGGCGTGGCAGCAAGAAGCCTCCTATCACCGCGAACAAGCGACTACCACCAACTACCGCCTCGACAAACCTCGGCGCGAGCGGCTCACATGGCTCGGTACGCTGCAATGGGACAGCCCACGGGCTCCTTTTGCCCTTACGGCGAGCTTGCGCCAAGAATGGAACTCGGTCATGGGAACGGTCGCCCCTATGCCCTCGCTGGGGGGCAGTTGGCAGGTGGCGCCAGCCCTGCAACTCAATGCGTCGGCGTATCGGAGTTTCCGCCTGCCCACGTTCAACGACTTGTTCTGGCAGCCCGGCGGTAACCCCGACCTACTGCCCGAAACAGGGTGGGGGCAGGAACTGAGTGCAAATTGGCGACCTACCACACACCGCTGGCGCGGCAGTGTATCGGCGTTCAACCGCAACTTGCGCAACCAAATAGCATGGCAGCCTAGCTTACAGGGGTATTGGTCGCCGCTGAACCTCCGCAATGTGTGGGTACGTGGTTTAGATGTTTCCTTGCAACAAACATGGGCATGGTCTGGCTGGCGGCTCACGGTGCGCGGGCTATACCAGTACCTAAAAGCGACCAACCGCGCACCAGAAACACCTGATAACCAATTAATTTATACGCCCGAGCAACAGGTGCGCGGCACGTTCGAGCTGGTGCGCAAGCAGTATTCGCTCGGCTATCAGCACCAACTGACCGACAGCCGCACGCTCGTACCAGATGCTTCGCAGTCGCTACCAGCGTATCAGGTAGGGAATGTGCAGTTTTCCGGAAAAATCTCTTTGCGCAGTACCGTACTTACACTAGCAGCAAGTTGTCTAAACCTTTGGAATACCTCCTACGAGGTAATGGCATGGCGACCTATGCCCGGTAGGAGTTTTAATGTAAGTATCTTGTTAGAATTTAATAGTTGTAAGTGAATTATGTAATAATTTACTTCTATCTTCTACTTATTACGTAGATAAAAAAAATTTAAAAAAAATCTGATTATCAGTATTTTAAAAGAAATAAAAACTTTCTTCTTATCCATTACATTTTTTAAATTATCGAACACATGAAAAAAAACAAAGTTTATTTTGCACCAAAAAGAGCAGTTTTCTTTCTGTTAGGAATCTTTTCGGTTGGCTTGTTTCTGGGTAGTTGCTCCTCGAACGAACCAGACGAACTTGCCCCGCTTGTAGCGCGCTACGCCTCGGGCGTGTTGATTGCCAACGAAGGCCCCTTCCTGAGCGGTTCTGGTTCTATCACCTTCTATGACCCGCGCGATGGTGCGGTAGAACAGAACGTTTTTGAACGTGCCAATGGGAGGGTGTTAGGAAATATTGTTCAGTCGGTAAATATCCACGAAGGACGCGCCTACATCGTGGTCAACAACGCCGAAAAAGTAGAGGTAGCTTCGGCAGAAACGTTTCGCTCAGAGGGCACGATTGAAGGGCTTGCCTTCCCCCGCTATTTTGTAGGGC
>CAYUJH010000191.1:0-4221 GCA_964444995.1 uncultured Roseobacteraceae bacterium
ACGCCGTATTGCGCATACAAAAAGAAGCTATTGCGATGCTGCGCCCGGGCACAGTCATTAAAGAATACCAAAAAGAAGTGGGTAAACTTGCCGAACGCGAACTTATTGCCCTCGGCGTACTCGATAAAACCGACGTGCAAAATCAGCCGGAAGATGCACCGCTCTACAAGAAGTATTTCATGCACGGTGCTTCGCACCACATTGGTCTGGATGTGCACGACTACGGCGACTTTTTCCGCCCGATTGAGCCGGGGATGGTCTTCACCTGCGAACCGGGCTTGTACCTGCCCGAAGAGGGTATCGGTGTGCGCATCGAAAACGACATAGTAGTTACCCAAGACGCGCCCCGCGATTTGATGGCCAACATCCCCCGCGAGGTGGAAGAAATTGAAGCGTTAATGAACAGATAATTTGGGCGATGAAACACAGACTATATACATATTTTTGGGTTGGTTTGCTCGCCGTAGTGGCGAGCGGTCTGTTCGCCTGCCAGCCTACCAAAGAACAACCCGCACAAGAAACAGCGCAGGCGTTGGAAGAGGTAGAGGAACAAACCGCCGTTACCCAAGAGGTGCCCCCTGCCCTGCCCGATAGCCAGACGGTACGATTTACCACCGCCGAACTTGCTGCCCTGCCCGATACCGCCCTGCTCGACGTGCTTCACCTCGATAGCACGTTTCTGCTCGATGTGAAATACGCTACGGCCGACAATTTCACTGGGCAGGTGCTGTACCCCTGCGAACGATGCTTGTTGCGAAAGGAAGTCGCCTTTGCGCTGTTAGCTGCTCACGAAGCATTTAAGGAAAAAGGCTATCGGCTGAAGCTCTTTGACTGCTACCGCCCCAACTCGGTACAGTGGAAGATGTGGGAGGTCTATCCCGACGACCGCTACGTGGCGCACCCTGCCAAAGGCTCGGTGCATAACCGAGGAGGTGCGGTAGATGTAACCCTCGTTCGCCACGGCGCAGAGGTGGACATGGGCACGGCCTTCGATTTTTTTGGCGAGCGCGCACACTTTGCCTACACCCAACTTCCCGATAGTGTGCTGGCGCATCGGCAACTCCTCAGAGAGGTGCTCGAAGCAAACGGCTTTGGCGGCATTACGTCGGAATGGTGGCACTTTTCGTACCGAAATAGGCACTACGCCATCCTCGACGAACCTCTTTGCAGCATTTCCGTACCATAGCCATACAAGGCGACTTCTTTCCTTTCTTCCACTAGCCTTACCCAACGATTGTTGAAATTTACTCATGTTACTATCCCTGCCCATGCCTACCCGCAAAACATGCTATCTTGTAGCATTAGTATATACATTATGCTTATTAGGGGCTTTCGGAACAACGTGTACATTTGGGCAATCCTTTACCATTCCCAACGATTTTTCACGCGAACGCGATATACCTGTCGCTTACCTGATTGATAGCACGCGCACACTTACCTTCGAGCAAGTGCAAGCACTCAGCTTTGCGCCTACCCGCGCCAATACGCGCTTTGGCTTTGTACACCGGCCGGTATGGGTGCGTATCGAGCTGGAAAACCGCAGCGACTATGCGCGTTTTTTGCTGCGTATCTCCAATGTAGATACGCTCGAGTGCTGGCTGCAACGCGGCGAGCAGTGGGAATATACGCTTACAGGCAACCGCTTGCCGTTTGCTACGCGCCTTATCGAGCACCGAAATCTGCTGTTCGAACTGCCCCTGCCGCCCAACGAGCGCACGACGGTCTATCTGCGCATACGCAGCCTTGTGCAGTTGCGGCTCGAAATGGAACTGTGGGAGGGCAACGCCTTTGCCGCCTACGACGACACCGAAACGCTCTTCTACGGTGTGCTTTACGGGGCGATGCTGCTCATGTTTTTGTATAACTTCCTGATTTGGTTGCGCATACGCGACAAGACCTATTTTTATTACGTTTTGTTTGCCGCGTGTATGTTCATGACCCAGTTTTCTATCTACGAGTTTGCCTATCAGTATTGGTTTGGCAACCTTCCGTTTTTCAACAACAGCGGCGTATATGTATGGGTCGGGGCAACCAACTTTGCGGCGGCAAACTTCGCACGGCACTTTCTCGATGTGGCGCGCTACTCCAAACGATGGAGCAACGTACTGCGCGGCGTATCGGGCTACGGAATAGTCATTATGGGGCTCTCCTGCTTCCTCGACTTCCCTACGATGACGCAGATTGTGTTTTTATGCAATCCGCTCTACACCTTGTTTTTGGTAATCACCAGTCTTATTTTTTGGTACAAGGGCAGCCGGTTCGCACCGTTTTTCGCCCTTGCGTGGTCGGCGTACATTGCCGGGCTGGTGGTCATGGTACTCTACAATCGGGGGCTTATTCCGTACAGTTTTTGGGTAGAACACTCCATGCAAAGCAGTACGCTCGTAGAAATTGTAGTGCTTTCGCTCGCTATTAGCTACAAGCACAAAATTATGGACAAGGAAGCACAAAACGCGCAACTTACCGTGCAGCGGCTGCGCTTCGAGCAGGCGATTCAGGAAGAGGAAAAGCTGCACTTAGAGGAAACACTTGCCCAACAGGAACAAATCCACAAGTTACAGCAGGAAAAACTCCAAGTTACCCTCGATGCCAAGCAGCGCGAGCTGGTCAGCATGACGATACAAATGGCCGAAAAAAACCAGCTCATCGAAGACATTCAGCGGCAGTTGCACGCCCTGCCCGTACAAGTGGGCGAAGAACAAGCAGAACTTAAAATCCTGACCAAGCAGTTGCAAGAAGGCATTGACCTAGAGGCCGACTGGCACAAATTCAGCTTGCACTTCGAGCAGGTACACCCCGACTTTTTCAGACGGCTTTCGGAGCGGCACGCCAACTTGAGCGCCAACGACCTAAAAGTAGCCGCTTACTTGCGCATTAGCTTGGGCACCAAAGAGATTGCCCGCCTGCTAAACATTGACCCGAAAAGTGTAAAGATGACGAAATATCGTCTCAAGAAAAAACTCGCACTCGACGAAGACGAAGACCTCGAAGTATTTTTGCGCACCCAATAGCCAAAGAAAAAAAACGAAATTATGGTACTAAACCAAGAATTTTTACTCAAAAATTGTACTTTTCCTAGCTTGTAGTCCATTTGTTACCCTCTAAAAGAAGCCCTGCTCGTTGGAGGATGCCGTAAAAGCCGTACATTCGTGCTACATACTAACTGTATTTTATCGCAACGCGATTCTCTATTCCTATTTTCTGTTTCGTTTATTCTTTCTGCTTACACAAACCCGCGGACACGGCTTCTTTATGGAAGCCGTGCACCGTGCGGGTGTAACTAATTATCTCTGCTTCGCGTTACTTTTTCAAACTTATCCGCTACGTATCCTTTGTACTTATCTTCATTCGCTATGAAAACAACTTCTACCCTGTTCGTCAAGCACTTCTTCTTATTTTTTGCAAGTACCATGTTTGCGCTACTTGTAGCTACTATTCGCAAGACCGCATATAACTCCGTGTTTCTCTGTTTGCTGTTCGCTAGTTTGTTGGGAGCGAATACGGCTTGGGGGCAAGTTACTTCTACTGCCACAGGCGGAAACTGGAACGTGGCGGGAACGTGGGTGGGTGGTGTAGTACCTGGGGCAGGTGATAATGTAGTTATTGCTACTACGGGTGCCAATGCCGTAACCCTGACTGCCAATGCCACTTGTAATAATTTGACGATTCAGGGAGGGGGAATACTTAATCCTGCTGCTTTTGATCTTACGGTTAATGGGAATACGGTAATTGAGGGGACTTTTAATGACGATGTAGGAGGCGGTACAAATACTTTTACAGGTACACTCACAGTCAATGATGGGGGGCGTTTTTTGGCAAGTTCAGGCACAGGATTGAATTTTTTTATTTTTAGAGGAAATATTACCAAGAATGGTACGGGCGAAATTGACATTGCGGGGGATGTGGACTACACTTTTAATGCCGTAACACCTTCTCTTACTATTCTGGCTAACGGTCTTTTTGGCTCGAAAACTTGGTTTGGAAAAAGTGGTAGTAGTAATAGAATAGGGCGTGTACTAAAAGAGGTGATAGTGGCTGCGGGTTCGAGTAGTGTTGAACTGATTGCTGATGATATCAATGGTCTGGAAATAGCAGCAGGTGCTACGCTTATCAATCAAAAACCTAATGTCGGCAATCATTTAGTAACCAGTTTGTTACGGGGGGCTGGTACGTTTATCAATACGAACGCCACGCTTCTTTATGAAGGAATCGCTTCGCCAA
>CAYUJH010000192.1:0-4125 GCA_964444995.1 uncultured Roseobacteraceae bacterium
GGGTACGTGGCAGCAATTCGCGCCGCGCAACTCGGCATGAAGGTCGCTGTGGTAGAAAAAGAATCGTTGGGAGGAATATGCTTGAACTGGGGCTGTATCCCTACGAAAGCCCTATTGAAAAGCGCACAGGTCTTTGAATATATTAAACACGCCGAAGAATACGGTATTCAGGTTAGCGAAGCGAACGTGAACTTTGGCAGCATGATTGGCCGGAGCCGTGGCGTTGCCGACGGTATGAGCAAGGGCATTGAGTTCTTGTTCAAAAAGAACAAAGTAGAAAAAATAATGGGCTTTGGTAAGCTCAGTAAAGATAAAAAAGTAGAAGTTACTGCCGCCGACGGCGTACAGACGGTCTATGAAGCCAAACACATTATCTTGGCTACCGGCGGACGCGCACGCGAACTGCCGCACATCCCGATTGACAACCAAAAAGTTATTGGCTACCGAAAGGCAATGGTGCTCGAAAAACAGCCTAAAAGTATGGTTGTCATGGGTTCGGGCGCTATCGGCGTAGAGTTCGCCTATTTCTACAACGCGATTGGCACAGAGGTTACGATTGTAGAATATTTGCCCAATATTGTGCCTAACGAAGACGAAGACGTATCCAAGCAGCTGGCGCGTACCTTCAAGAAAAACGGTATAAAAATTATGACCGACTCATCGGTCGAGTCGGTAGATACTTCCGGCGAGGGGTGCGTAGTTACTATCAAAGATAAAAAAGGAGCAACTCAATCTATTGCGTGCGATGTGGTACTTTCTGCTGTGGGCGTTACGACCAACCTCGAAGGTATCGGCCTTGAAGAGGTAGGAGTAGCTACCGATAAAGGCAAAGTGCTCGTTAACGACTACTATGCCACCAACATCCCCGGCGTGTACGCCATTGGCGATATTGTACACGGCCCTGCCTTGGCGCACGTAGCCTCTGCCGAAGGTATCATTTGTGTAGAAAAAATTGCAGGCATGTCGCCCACACCGCTCAACTACAGCAATATTCCCGGCTGTACCTACTGCTCGCCCGAAATCGCTTCGGTAGGATATACCGAAAAGGCGGCTAAGGAAGCTGGTTATGAAGTTAAAGTGGGAAAATTCCCGTTTTCAGCCTCAGGAAAGGCGAGTGCCAGTGGTGCTAAAGACGGCTTTATCAAAGTTATTTTCGATGCCAAATACGGCGAGTGGCTCGGTGCGCACATGATTGGTGCCAACGTTACCGAAATGATTGCCGAAGTGGTTGTGGCGCGGAACTTGGAGACAACCGGGCACGAAATCATCAAATCGGTGCACCCGCACCCCACCATGTCCGAAGCGATTATGGAAGCCGCCGCCGATGCCTACGGAGAGGTTATTCACATCTAAGCAGGATACTATCTACAGCAAAAAAATATACAAAAAAGCACATAAAAAAAGGGAGGAGTCGTTCGACTCCTCCCTTTTTTGTGCGGCCGTTGCTTGCCAGCCTCTAGTCGCGAAGCAGCTTTTTAATGTCTCGGGCCATTTCGCCAAGACTCGGCGCCACGGTAGCCCCCACATCAATTAGCCAGTCGTGGAAGGCGAGCAGGCGCGGATATATGAGGGAGTCGTTCGTGATTTCGGCGGGGAGTTTGAGGCCTACCGCATCGAAAAGCCATATAAAGATGCTTAGAAAGATAGCGTGTTTGAGTGCACCGGTGAACATACCGGCAAAGTTGTCGAAGTCATCGAGGATGGAGTAATCTATCTTATCTTGCAGTTGCCGACCCAAGCTATTGAGCAGCACCGCCGCGACGATGTAAATGACGATATACACGCCAAAGGCGGTGGAGCGCGGGACGTTGCCCACGTATTCTTCTGTGCTTGTAAAGGTTTTCGACAAGATAAAAAACAGTAGTAAAATACCTGCAACAAAAATGACGGTGGAGAGAATTTCGAGTAGAAACCCTTTCTTGTACCCCTTGTACCCCCCCCATACGATGACTAAACCTAATAGAATGTCAATCACGCGGATGTAAGAGCTAAAGTAGTTGTTCAGAATTGCAAAGTCCATAATCGTATAGGTTCTTGTGTGTGGGAATCGGTGAGCAGATTATCCGAAGAGGTGTGAGGGGGGCTAGGTAGCTTTAGCTACCCAACGCCGACTTTACGAGCGTGGAAATGAGTGCGTTATCGGCCTTTCCGGCAAGTTCTTTGCTCGCCATGCCCATTACCTTACCCATGTCTTTCATGGAGGTTGCACCTACTTTGGCAATGATTTCCTGCACTTTTGCGGCCACTTCCTCTTCGCTAAGGGCTTGGGGTAAGAAGGCGGAGATGACCTCTGCTTCTATCAATTCATTTTGAGCGAGGTCGTCCCGACCATTTTGCTGGTAGGTAGCCGCAGAGTCGCGGCGTTGCTTTACGGCTTTCATCAAGAGCTTCATCTCGTCGGCTTCGGAGAGTGTATCGCCTGCGCCTTCTGCCGTTTGCGCCAGCAGTATCATAGACTTGAGCGAGCGCAGTGCGGTAAGTTTTTCTTTTTCGCGGGCTTTCATAGCCTCTTTCATCGCGCTTTCTACCTTTTCTTTTAGTGTCATTGGGTTCGATTTTTATGCTAAAAATAGCTTTAGCGTGCTATAACGAAGGTTCTACAATCGGTTTGATAGATTTGGCAGAAAAACTGCCGGATAAATTTATTTAAAAATACACTAATTTGGCACTTTGTGTTCATAATTCATAGCAAACACACAAAAAAGAGTAGTTGTACCCTTCACAAAATCCACCGAAAGTTCCCTGTATGAAATGACAAAACTTAGCGTAAACATCAACAAACTAGCTACCCTTCGGAACGCACGCGGAGGCAATGTGCCCAACCTTGTGCAAAGTGCGCAAGATTGCGAGCGTTTCGGTGCAGACGGCATCACGATTCACCCCCGCCCCGACCAGCGACACATTCGCTACGACGACGTATATGCCCTCAAAGAAGTCGTTACGACCGAGTACAACATAGAAGGAAACCCGCAGCAAGGGCTGTATTTGGCACTTGTAAAAGAACTTCGCCCCACCCAAGCGACCCTCGTGCCCGATGCGGAAAACGCGCTGACCTCTAACGCCGGCTGGGACACTGTGCGCCACCGCGATTATCTTATAGAAACGATTGGCGAACTAAAGGCACGCGGCATCCGCACGTCGATTTTCGTGGACCCCGTGCCGGCCATGATAGAAGGTGCCGCCCACACCGATACCGACCGCGTAGAGCTTTACACAGAAGGCTACGCCGCCAAATATGCCCACGACCCACACGCAGCAATTGCCGACTACCGCCAAGCCGCGCTACTCGCCCACGAACTCGGTTTGGGACTAAACGCCGGACACGACCTTGACGCGCAAAACCTGCACTTTTTCTATGCAAACATTCCGCATTTGCTCGAAGTTTCTATCGGCCACGCCCTCATCTGCGATGCGCTCTATTGGGGATTGGAAAACACTATCCAGCTCTATAAACGGCAGTTACAACCCAAAAATTAACTATATTGTGTGCTAGGGCGATGATAACGAGTAAGTAGCCCGCAAGGCGAAGTGGTCGCTTTGGCTATGGGCATAGAGTGTGGCAAACTCGTGAATTTGAAAGGCAGGGGAGAAAAACTGATGGTCAATCCGCAAGAAAAATAATGCGCCATTGAACGTAAAGCCAAATCCGCTGCCTGCCTCTTCAAAGCTGTTTTGCCCCAACGCTTTGAGCTGACGATACGCATACGAATAAGGTGTTTCGTTCAGGTCGGCACATACGATAAACGGGTAGGGGGTTTGCGCCAAGAAGCTACGCAGCGAGCCGATTTGCGTGGTACGCGTCCGCGCACCAGTTACATACGATTTGAGTAGGGAAGGAAAATGGCGAACTAGGCTGTCGGGCGTGCTAAGTTTTTTCTGCTCGAGGTGCATAGATTCCAAATGCACATTTACGATGCGCACCGTATCGCCTGCCCACAGAATATCGGCGTAGATAGCGCCATTGTTCGGAGTTGCTTTTAGAGGAAGGATGCCAGATTTTACAATGGGGTAGCGCGAGAAAATGGCCAAGCCAAACTCGCCCCCAGCCCAATCGGTGAACATCGGTGCTACGAAGCTATAAGGCCGCTTGCGCTTCATTTGTGCCGTGGTGTTGAACTGCTTACT
>CAYUJH010000193.1:0-4113 GCA_964444995.1 uncultured Roseobacteraceae bacterium
AACGATTGGCAGCGAAATTGCTCGTTGGAAGGAGTCGAAAGTCCCCAACCGTTGTTTTCTACAATCATCAGGACGGGCAAATCCCACACAGCCGCCAAGTTAATAGCCTCGTGGAAATCGCCCTCGCTTGCACCGCCATCGCCGGAAAAGACCGTAACCATGCGCTGCTCCTTGCGAAGTTTATGCGCTAGGGCAAGCCCGTCGGCTACGCCCATTTGGCTGCCGAGGTGCGAAATCATCCCCACAATACGATACTCGTTTGTGCCAAAATGGAACGAGCGGTCACGCCCTTTGGTGAAACCTTCTGCCTTGCCTTGCCACTGCGCAAACAGGCGGCGCAACGGGATATTTCGGCTCGTAAACACACCCAAGTTGCGGTGCATCGTGCAGATGTACTCGTCGGGGAGCATCGCGAGGGGCACGCCCACCGAAATAGCTTCTTGCCCCCAAGAGGAAAACCACTTGGAAATTTTTCCTAAGCGCAGGTTAATCAACATGCGCTCCTCGATAAGGCGAGGCTGTAGGAGTTGGGTGTACAGTGCTTTGCTCTCTTGGGCAGGCAGTGCGTAGGGGGCGTAGTCAATTTGAAAAGATTCGGTGCTTATTGGCATAAGGTACTATGGAAAAAATAAAACAGATACGGTTTGCAGCAGGCTGGTTTACTTGCAACTAGGCTTGCGTGTAAATTTTTTGAACTGCTCGCGCTGAAAAAACCTGCCGTTATCTCGGGCGCATACAGAGCGTCCTCAGATGCTGCAAAGGTAGGATTTGGTGCACATTTCGCCACTATTTTGCGCGTAAAAACAAACAAGGGAAAGAAGGCAAACGTAGGTGGTAATCCCAAATCTTCTTCTATCTTTGTGGAGCTAGATTAATTCTTATTTATAATATACCTATAACATGATAAAATTTGATAGTGAAAACCATTCACTTTCTTTTGAAGAAAAAGACGGAAACGTACTTGTCAACGGGGCACTCTTTCAGTGGGACTTGGAACACATCGTTCGTCAGCAGTATCATGCACTCTATGAAGGAAAGTCTTACAAGTTAGAATTGGTAAGTGCCTCGGCCAACGAAGGGACATTTGTGGTTAAAATCAACGGGACACTCTGCACGCTACAAATGAAAAACCCGATGGAGCAGCTCCTAGAGCGCATGGGCATTTCTTCGATGAGTCAGCCGCAACTCAACGACATTAAAGCTCCTATGCCCGGCTTGGTGCTCAACATTGTTACCGCTGAAGGCTCAGAGGTCGAAAAAGGCGACACGCTGCTTATCTTAGAAGCTATGAAGATGGAAAACGTCTTGAAATCGCCGCGCAGTGGAAAAGTCGCCAAAATACATGTGGCAAAAGGAAATAGTGTGGAAAAAGGGCATGTGCTTATAACGTTTGCATAATGCTATTAGCGTACCACACAGAGGGGATACACGAAGCCGGCATCGACGAAGTGGGCAGGGGCTGCCTTGCCGGCCCCGTAGTAGCTGCTGCCGTTGTTTTACCGCCCAATGCGCCAGCGCAGTTACCCACCCTCAACGACTCTAAGAAAATGAGTGCCAAGCAGCGCGAGCAGTGCGCCGTACAGATTCGTGCGTGCGCCTTGGCGTATGGTATCGGGCAGGCGAGTGTGGAAGAGATAGACCAACATAATATTTTACAAGCCACGTTTATGGCCATGCACCGCGCCCTTGGGCAACTGTCCTTCATGCCCGAGCAGTTACTCGTGGACGGCAATCGTTTTGCGTCGTACAAAAAGCTGCCGCATGTATGCGTAATAAAAGGCGATGCCACCTACCTCTCGATAGCGGCGGCTTCCGTATTGGCCAAAACCTACCGCGATGCGCTCATGCGGCAACTTGCTACAGCCTATCCGCACTACGGCTGGGAGCGCAATGCCGGCTACCCTACCGCGCAACACCGCGCCGCTCTTGCGCAGCACGGTACTACGCCCCATCACCGGCACTCGTTTCGTCTTTTACCCGAGCCGACAATTAATTTCCCCTAGTGGACATTTTTTTTTGTTAATATCTTAAAATGATACAACTTTTTATAGGAAAATTACAAAGATTAGCACACGGAAATCCGCGTTTCTACGTTTCCTACGCACAGCCATTGTCTTAATAACTAAAACTCTACGGATACTTATGGAACAAACCAGTTACATCTCTCAACTCCTCATCGCCTTTTTTGTGGTTTCGAATAGCGTCATATTTTACAACATTTACAAGACGCGTCTGCGCTACCTCAATCCTTCCAAAGGGTACTTATTTAGCCTATTGCTCATCGCCGTTTTTGTTGCATTCGACTACTCGGTGTACAGCTTTGCAACCAACGCCCCTCGCACCCAAGCCGAAAAAAATTACACGCGCTTTTACCTCGAAAATATGTTGAACAAGCTGGTAGATAGCGAAATTGTAGAAAAGGAAAAAGACCTATTAGTGGCAGACCTACGCAAGGTAATGGCTTCGCAAAATAGTCTTGTTGCCATTAAAAAGGAAGTAGTAATGCGCACAAATTACCAGAGTAACTTACCGCAGGAACTCAACTTTGAAGATTATTTGCAGCAACTCCGTTTTTCAAAGCAAAGCAATGTAATTAAGGTGCACACCGTTCGGACGAATAGCCTTGGCCAAATCGACTTCATTGAAGTAAGTATGTGAAGTCAAGCAACTTTTCGTCTAAAAAAGACCTTCCTAAAAGAAAGAAGGTCTTTTTTTTATGCTGACGACAAAATATACCCCTTTTTGCGGTTGACTGATAAAGACCGATTTAGTAAAGTTGTGTTTATTTTCATTTTCTGTAGCAAACCTACAGCAAAGTAGTCGTTCAGCTTTTATTCATTTCTCCCATTTCATATGATTCGCACGCTCACTTTTGGTATTTTTGGCTTGTTTTGTACGCTGCTCGTTACCACCGTGCGCGCACAGGACCCGCAAGAGGCGCGCGCAAAAGCGGAAGATGCCTTCCAAAACGCCGACTACCGCTCGGCCGCCCTTTGGTTTAAGCGCGCATACACCGAACAAGGCGCTTTCCGCGAGGTGCACGTACAGTACATGTTCGTACGGGCGTTATACGAAACCAACGATTTGCAAGAAACCGAGGCGCAAATTGAACATTTCTTGCAACTCAATCCAAGTAGAAACTCCGACGAGTTTCAGCAGGTGCTGCAAATACGCGCAGCCTTACCCGGAAAGTCTGCCGAAGAAACCGCGCTGTTTCGCAAAGCCTCCGAGCTATCGAACCCTGCCATGCTGAGGGAGTACCTCGAAACGTACCCCAATGGCCGGCATCGTACCGACGCGCAGGCTATCCTAGACGATTACTCCTTCGACAATGCCCGCCACGATGCCGATGCCCTCCTGCGCTATTTGCGCGAGTTTCCAAACGGACGGCATGTGTACCAAGCACAAGCCCTGCGCGACGAGTTAGTGTATCAGGCGGCAGTCAATGCCAACACGCCCTTGGCACTTGCTAACTATTTGGCAGCGTTCCCTTCGGGCAGGTACGTAGGCGAGGCGGAGATTACGCTGCGTGGTTGGGAACAGGCTGCTTACCAGCAGGCTCGCCGCACCGATACCGATAGTGCCTATCAATATTTCCTCAAAAATTTTCCGCAGAGCGACTACGCCGTTGAAGTCCGCACCATCTTGGTCAACGAAAAAGACAGCCGCTACTACAAAGAAATACAGTTGAGCGGAAAGCCCGAACTCTACCGCGAATACGTGAAGCGGTATCCCGAAGGCAGACACATCGAAGAAGTGCGCCGCTACCTCGCCGAAGCTTGGATACAACTCGGCGACCAAGCGTACGACATAGAGAACTACGCCAAAGCCAAGCAATATTATCAAGCCTATCTTGAAGATTTCCCGATAGGCGCAGAGGCAGGGTATGCCCTCGAGCAAATTGCCCGTATCGAAAGACAGCAACATAAGGGGAAAAAAGGGCGAAATGCGCATTTAAATCGCTTTTTTTTAGCCTATCACTTCGATACTACTGCCTTTTTAGGCGTTTCGATGGGAGTACTCACACAGCGCAAGCTGGGTTTTTACCTCGCCACGCGCTCAAACCTCGATCTGTTTCAGCGTACCAAGTACGAGTTTAACGATGCTGGTGTG
>CAYUJH010000194.1:0-4110 GCA_964444995.1 uncultured Roseobacteraceae bacterium
AAAAATACGCCAAGTCGCAGGTGTATGCCGCTGCCAAAGACCGCCTTGGCACGTATTCTGCCGCGTTCAGCTTTGTAGCGAGCGCGCTCTTTTTGTGGTTTGGCGGCTTCGGTTGGCTCGATGCGTGGGTAAGCACCCACACCGGCCACCTTATCCTTGCCACCTTGCTATTCTTTTTTGCCCTCTCGCTCGCTTCCGACCTGCTTGCTCTGCCCTTTGAGTTGTACGCCATTTTTGTAATCGAAGAAAAATTTGGCTTCAACAAAATGACCTTCGGCACGTTCCTCGCCGACAAAGTAAAAGGAGGCGTGTTGGGAGCTATCATTGGCGGGCTACTCCTTTCGGCATTCGTATATTTTTACCAAGCCTTCCCCGACCTTTTTTGGCTGTACGCGTGGGTAACTTTCCTGCTGTTTTCCCTTCTGATGATGATGCTTTATACCAGCGTTATCGTGCCCATTTTCAATAAGCTAACCCCGCTGCCCGAAGGCGAACTGCGCACCGCTATCGAGCAATACGCGCAGGGCGTTCGCTTTCCGCTCAAAAACATCTTTGTCATAGACGGTTCGAAACGCTCTACCAAAGCCAATGCGTATTTCAGCGGGATAGGAAAAACAAAAAGCATCGTATTGTACGATACGCTCATCGAGAAGCACACCCAAGAAGAGCTAGTCGCTGTGTTGGCGCACGAAGTAGGGCACTACAAGCGCAAGCATACCCTGCAAGGTTTTATAGTTTCGGCACTCGTAATGCTTGTTACGTTGTACGTGCTGTATGTGTTTATAGACACGCCCGCGCTTTCGATAGCACTTGGTGCTACGGAGCAGAAGTTTTACCTCGGTTTAGTGGCTTTTTCGTTGTTGTATGCCCCGCTATCGCTCGTAACGGGCTTGGCGATGAACATGCTCTCGCGCAAAAACGAGTTTGAAGCCGATGCCTACGCCGCCCAGACAGCTTCCGGCACAGCGCTTGTAGATGCGCTTAAAAAACTATCGGTGGATACGTTGAGCAACCTTACGCCACACCCTGCCTACGTCTTTTTTCACTATTCGCATCCGCCGCTCTTGCAGCGTGTGGAAGCCTTGCAGGAGCGTTAGCCTCTTTACATATACTGCGTCTCGGTATTCCGAAATGGGCAACATTTCTTTAAGCCGACTTTCTCGAAATTTCATTTGCAAAAAGACCTTTAATCTGCCCTACTTCTATGGCTAATATGCTCACTCCGGAAATCACCACAGAATTTTTAGAAAACCTACGCGAAGCGGTAGAAAATCGGCAAAAACGCACCATTATCACGCTGTTGCAAAACCAACACGCGGTCGATATTGCCGAAATTCTTGATGGCTTCGACACCGAGACCTGTCAGTATATCTTCACGCTACTGCCCGACAAGGTATGTGCCGAGGTGCTCAGCTACCTAGAGGAAGATACGCGGCGCGATTTCCTGAAGCATTTTTCCTCGAAGGAGATAGCCAATTTCATGGACTATACCGACTCGGACGACGCAGCGGACATACTCAACCAACAGCCCGTTAAAATAAGCGAGGAGGTAATTGCCCTGATGAACAACCGCGAGCGGGCGAACCACATTGTAGAACTGCTGCGCTACGACGAAGACTGTGCCGGCGGCCTGATGGCAACCGAGTTGGTGAAAGCCAACATCAACTGGACGGTGCGGCAGTGCATTGAGGAAATTCGCAGGCAAGCCGAGCGCGTAGAACGCGTGCTAACGGTCTATGTGGTGGATGACAACGACATTTTGCAAGGCATTGTATCGCTCAAAAAGCTCATCTTGTCGCAGGACGAAATGCGCGTGCGCGATATTTACGCACCCGAAACGGTGAGCGTGCAAACGTACTACGAGGCCGAACAAGTTATCGAAATAATGCAAAAGTACGACATGGTTACCCTCCCCGTAGTCAATGTGCAAGGCAGGCTACTCGGGCGTATTACGATTGACGACGTGGTGGACGTAATTACGGAACAGGCCGACCTCGATAAGCAGATGATGTCCGGTATCTCGGGCGACATAGAAGCCGACGACAGCGTATGGGCACTCTCGCGAGCGCGACTGCCCTGGCTAATCATCGGCATTGCAGGCGGATTGTTAGGAGCAAGGTTCATTGGCGTTTTTGAAGCTGACTTGGTGCTGCTACCCGCGATGGCTTTTTTCATTCCGCTTATTACCGCAACAGGGGGCAACGTAGGTATTCAATCCTCTACGATTGTGGTGCAAGCCTTGGCCAACCAATCGGGATACGCCGGCACAGCGCTCCAACGGCTGATGAAGGTGATTTTGGTTGCCTTGCTCAATGGTGTTGTACTTGCTAGTTGCGTGTTTCTATTCAACATGTTTTTTGCCGACATTCGCTTGGCATTTGTGGTATCGGTCGCGCTGTTTAGTGTGGTGCTGCTCGCCTCGCTAATGGGCACTGTTACGCCGCTCGTTTTGAACAGAGTGGGTATTAATCCTGCCCTTGCTTCCGGGCCCTTTATTACCACAATGAACGACCTGTTAGGGCTTGCGGTCTATTTTTCAGTAGCGCGTTTGTTGTTCTGAAGTAAAATTTTTACCTAAATAATCTTCTAAAAACTATGAAAAAAACGCTGTGTGTATATTTGATACTGCTTTCTACTATGTATTGTTGGGGACAGGAGATAGTACCTGTGCGCACTCCGAGTACCCCAGAAACAACCGCGCCAGCGGCAGCGACCGACTCTCTGCTCGTACAGCAAATGCGCTTGGAACTCGAACAGCTCAAAAGTGCCAACGAAGACCTGCTCAACAGCCTGAATCTGACCAGCCAAACGCTGAACGACCTTGTGCGCGATAAACGCGTTTCCGACGAAACCAAGTGGCGGGCGGTGAAGGCCAACATTCTCCACTCGGTGCAAATGTACCGCATCCTGAGCGAGGACATCATCGACCTCAAGTCGCGCCTTGCCGATGAAGAGTACCAAGGCTATATCCGCTCTTTGGGCAGTTTACAAGAAGGCCCTCTTGGTTTTTCTTTTCAAGATGTCATCTTAGAGTCTATCAAAGAGAGTAATATGTTTGAAAAATCCTCCAAGCTCGAGGGCTTTGTGGAGGTAGCGCGCACGGTGATGAACAGCCCGATTATTTCTAGCATTCCGTTTGTATCTAACGCAGTGGCAGCGTCTAGCTCCATTCTCGATATTGCCTACGGTGCTGCGCTGAGCGATAAAAAAGTGAACTTTGAGAAAATGCGTCAGTTTGAGGCGCAACTCAATAAGTACATCCTCTATTATACTACGCTCGATAAGGCCAATATCCAAAACCAAGCCTCGAACAGCGACCGCCGCGTGTTGCTTGAAAATCTTCAAATTGACTTGCTTACGCGCTTGCGAAAGGAAGCCCCTCGCCTAAAATACACCCTGCCCGACCGCGAGTCGCGCGAGTCTATTGATGCGTATTTTAACCGCATTTTTCGCTTGTTTAACAACGAATACGCAGAGCGTTATCTCAGTATGATGGAAAACCGCTACCGCACCAGCCGAGGCGAAATCCGCTACGCCGATTTGTTGCAAAACGAAACAGACGTTAAGTTTTTCAATAATGGCATTGGTACGCAGGTAGAACTTGCCAAGAAATATATTTTGTATTACGATAATTTTTTCGAGGTAGCCAATAATTATCAAAACAGAGTCTTGGAAGCTATTGACCTTGCGCGGCAAAGTGGCATTATTGAAACGAAAAAAGAAGGCGGCAGGGAGCTAACGCCCGAGCAGGTCTATCAAACGATTGTGGAAAGTCTGCAAACAAAAAAAGAACGCCGCGACAACGGCATTATCAACAGTATTAACATCGAGGAACTCAAGCAAAAGCTAGAAGCCATCGAAGATTTCAAACTTCTCTAACAGATACGCATATGAACGTGCAAGCAGGGCATAGTTTCCCGCTAGGAGCCACCCCTACCGCTGCAGGGGTAAACTTTAGCATCTTTAGCAAATACGCCACTAGCGTAGAGCTGTTGCTGTTCGAGGCCGTGGATAGCCCCGCCCCCGCACAGATTATTCCGCTCACTCCGCCCGACCATAAAACGTTTTATTATTGGCACGCCTTCGTGGAAGGTGCGCGCCCTGGGCTTG
>CAYUJH010000195.1:0-4102 GCA_964444995.1 uncultured Roseobacteraceae bacterium
ACCAAGAAGCGCGTACCCTCCTCGAATTGCAACAAGAAATTGACCACATCGGTAACGGTGTGTTTGCGGACTAGCTGCCCCGAAATAGGCGAGCGCGTTTCCCCAATGCGGGCGTAGAGTAGTTTGAGGTAGTCGTACACTTCGGTAGTCGTGCCGACGGTGGAGCGCGGGTTGCGGGTGTTTACCTTCTGCTCGACGGCTATCGCTGGGCAAATACCGCGTATGTACTCTACTTCGGGCTTTTCCATGCGACCCAAAAATTGCCGTGCGTACGAGCTAAGGCTCTCTACGTACATCCGCTGCCCTTCGGCAAAGAGCGTGTCGAACGCCAACGACGATTTGCCCGAACCCGATACGCCTGTAACCACTACGAGCTTGTTGCGCGGAATAGCCACATCTAGGTTCTTGAGATTGTTTACTTTTGCCCCTTTCACCAAAATATGCGTATGTGGGTCGTACTGTTCTATCGGTGTGTTCATGCGCTGTATGCCTTACAAATGTTTGTTCAAAGCTAACGATTACGAAGTATCGCCCAATGTTATTACGAAAAATACTTATCCGGCTGCTCGGTTTTGAAAACTACCTAAAGTTTATCAGTGCGGTTTTCATTCGGACTTTTTTACTGAAAATTTACTTAAAAGCGCACTATCAGGTGCGTTTTTTGGCCGAATTGGTCAAAGCCGGCGACTACTGCCTCGACATCGGCGCGAACTTAGGGTATTTTAGCGTGCCTCTCTCGCATTTGGCTGGCGAAACGGGCAAAGTATGGGCAGTAGAACCTGTGCCGCTCTTCCGCAAAGTCTTGGCGGGCAACGTGCAGTGGTTTGGCAAGGGCAACGTAGAAATAGTGCCTTTCGCCCTCGGCGATACCGACGGGGCTACCGTGCAGATGGCAACGCCCACCGTAGCCGGCGTGGTACGGCATGGGCGTACGCAAATTGTTACCGAGGAAGATGCTTCGGCAGCCATCCGCCACGAGGTGCAGATGCGCAAGCCGAGCACGCTCTTCGCCGACCTCCCCCGCCTCGATTTCGTAAAGTGCGACGTAGAGGGCTATGAGCTACACATCGTGCCGCATTTGCTGCCGCTGTTCGAAAAATTTCGGCCCATTTTGGAAATAGAGGCCGGCCCCGAAGCACACAAGGCGCAGCTCATGGAATGGCTTTTACCGCTAGACTATGCGGTGCTTTATTGGAGAGAAGGAAAGTTACACCCCTTTACCCTGCAAATACCCGGCGTAGAAGAACTGTATTTTCTACCCACCGAAAAAGCGTAGGCGGCTTCTTTTTGTGAATTTTTTCGAGCTGTTTCGACGAAAGATGGCACTTTTAGTACGGTTTATGTAGTTTTATAGTGAATTTCCTTCTCATCCAAACCAAGATACAAATGAACATTCTACGTAAAACATTCTTTTTAGCGCTCGCTAGCGGTTTGTTGTTCGTCTCTTCGTGCGCCTACAAGACCTGCCCTACCTACGCCAAGCAAGACAAACCGCACGCCGAGGCACCAGTATTGGTCCGTAAATAGGTACATACAGCGAGGGACGAGCACGCCCTCGCTCATAACGCGCTGCTGTAAAAGCCCCCTTGCGGGGCTTTTACTATTGTATGCGGGTTGGTAAAACTTAGCTGATTTTAGACCGACTTCCACTGACCGCTAGTCGGGATAGAGTGCCAACCGATACGCATAGTTATAGCGCCCTTGGAAGTACAAGTTTTTTTGAAGATGCTCGGAGCGTTCGATGCGCTCGCCGGGCAATAGAAAGTATGCGTGATGATTATAAATTTGAAAACAATTAAAAGCATTCCCTGCACTCACTACGCGCTCGGCTTCAGCCAACGAGGGAGCGAGGCGGTAAATAACGTTCGGCCGTTGAGAGGCATCGAAGAGGTAGAGCGCGGTCGTTTTTTCGTCGTACAGAAGATGCCGAAACCGAAAGGGTGTGCTGAGCGTGAGCCGCTTAGCCGTTTTTTCAGGAATTTGGCAGAGGGCATATACGCTTATTTCGGCGCGTTTTTGCAGCGTTTCATCGAAAACCAATAACACGTCGCGTACATTATCAAGCACAACTAGCCGATTGCCCACTACTTGCATAGCTAATACGCTAAAATTAGAAGAAGTGGAAATGTTGCCGCCCGAACTGTTTTCTACGCGGTGAAGCAAGATATTTTTGCCATTCCCTTTTCTGGCGTATAGGCTAGCCCACGCACCTTTTTGTCCGTTGGTAAGGTTATAGACAAGGTCATACGCTCCAAAGCGCCGCAGTTGTGCACTGTTTAGGGCTACTGCCCCCGTTTTAGGGTTTAGGGGACTATTTTTTTCTTGGATGCGCGGCCGTGCGTCAGTCTGGATTTCATAATATTTTTTTCGCCGGCCGAGAAAATTGCCAAATAGCGTGCCGTAGTGCAAAGTATTGTCGTCGTAACGTGTCAGGATGTCGTCTGAAAAAGGCCCTGTATCGTGTCGTATGCGCCAGCTATTCTTCAAAATACCGAGGGTATCTATGCACAGGAGTTTTTCCGAAATTTCGTCGAAGAACCACCACTGATTTTCAGTAATATACAGCGCAGAAAAAGAGGCATATTGCAGCCCATAGACCAATTCGGCTTTTTGGCGGCTGAACCACTCTTCGTGCGTAGCTTCGCCTATTTCGGGAGTATCTTGCGCGTTGGATACTTGCGCACCGCAGAGAAAATAGGCGACCAATAAGCAAGAAAAATATCTATTAAAAAGCATATATTTCATGGATAGAAAGATCTATTTGTTCGGAAATACGCCGGCTGTCATCGAGAAAGTATAAGCGATTGGTGGTATCTAGGTGCAAAAATACGTGATTTGAAATAGGCTGCTCGCATGTAATTTGTTTTCCATCGTATAAAAAAAATGTTTGTTGCGGTATCTCTCCACCAAAAAGCGTAGGGCCTGCTCCGTGGAAATAGGTAAATGCGAAGCCTTCTTGCTGTGGAAATTTTTGAAAATATGCCACGTGATTTACAATGCGTTGCGCATATACAGGCATTTGCGCGTTTGTTTCTGCTTCTTGCGCATCGTAACGAGTGGGGATAGGAAGTCGTTGTTTATCAGTAAGTTCCCCATTAGTTATTGCGCATATTTCACCTGTTTTTTTCAGCAATATCCACCACTTTTTCTCTTGAAAAAAGCTACTGAAAGGCTTTCCCACTACGAGTTCGTGCGGGTTAAAAATAGCTGCATACTCTGCTATTTTATCGGAGGTTTTTAGGTGCACACCTTCCCAAGAAAATGTGCCTACATGGATATTAACATCGTTTACGCGAAGCCCTATGTAGAAAGTGTGCTGTATAGGGTCGTATCCGAATAGGTTGAACCAACGCTGACTGTCGTCGAACGTGTAGCTTTGTGCCTGCACCGTTAGCGGAATTTCCTGTAAAAATACTCCGCGTGTGGTATATATCTTAATGGTTTTTTGGCTAGGAAAAAATACAAACACAGAATCTTTGTGCGTAGCAATGTGCTTAGGTAATTGCTGTTCACTATCGAAGGCCGTAAAGCGTATGCTGTGCTGAAAATTTCCGTTGGTATCGTAGAAATACACAAAATCGGTGTGATCGAGGTCGCTGACTAGCCACTGTTCGGTGTCTGTGCGACGAACCTCCAAAGCCCCGTATATCAATACGCTGTCTTCTTGCAAGGTAATTCTACCTATTTCCCGAATTTGCTGCGAAATAGCCTGCAAAGGCTCTGTATGTTGCGCACCGTGCTCTTGGCAACTCCCTGCAAGGAGGGCAAGTCCTAAGAGAAAGGTGCATAGGACTTGCCCTGATTCAAGCAATGTATGAGACATCTTAATTTCCGGGTTCGGCTTCTAATTTATTTTCTCCCGGTCCGCCACAACCTACCAGTACTAACTTTGTATCACCTGGTGAACACTGGAAAGTTAAAAATCTTGCCTGACAGGTATATTCCGCATAGAGACAGCCACCCATTGAAACTGAGGCGGAGGCATCTGAAGGCCAATAACCCGCCTGTACGGAAGTTGTGCCTGCTCCTAGCACACTAATTGCCGCCGTCAAGGCAGTTAGTAATACACTCTTTTTGAATCTTTTCATAATACATAACATTT
>CAYUJH010000196.1:0-4020 GCA_964444995.1 uncultured Roseobacteraceae bacterium
CACGGCGATACCGTCGTGGACGATGGCATGGACATCGCCGTGTGCGTCTTCGATTTTGACAAAAAAACGCTCACCTTCGCCGGCGCGATGACTTCCATGTACTATGCTGCTAACGGGAAGTTTTACGAACTAAAAGGCGACCGCAAATACATCGGCGGGCACGACCCCTCCGTAAGCCGAAACTTTACCAACCACGTCATCCCCATTACCCCATCGTTTGCCGTCTATCTTTCTTCCGACGGCTATCCCGACCAATTTGGCGGGCCGCAGGGCAAAAAGTTTCTTCGCAAGCGCATGAAAGACTTACTCGCCGAGCACTATCACCTGCCTATGAGTGCCCAAAAAGAAATCCTTGAGCAGACCATTTTGCAGTGGATGCGCCAAGCCAACGAAGAGCAGGTGGACGATATTCAGGTCGTTGGGTTGCGCATTTCGTAGCGCATTGTTTCTTTTGGTGAAAAATACGCTATCCGAACCCGAAAACGAAAAAGCATGGTTTATACATCCGTCGAAACGCTCTACGAAAAATTTCAGCAACACCCCCATATTTCTACCGACACGCGCACATTGCCCCCCGGTGCGCTGTTCTTTGCCCTGAAAGGTGCGCGTTTTAACGGCAACCGCTACGCCGCCGACGCGCTCGCGGCAGGGGCTTCGTGGGCAGTGGTGGACGAGCCAGAAGCCGTCGGCGACGGGCCGTACCTCTACGTACCCGATGTGCTCACCGCCTTGCAACAACTCGCCACCTACCACCGGCAGCGGCTAGGCACACCCATTATCGCAATTACCGGCTCCAACGGCAAAACGACTACCAAAGAACTCCTCGCCGCCGCGCTCGCCTTGCAATACCGCGTGCAGGCCACGCCGGGCAACTTCAACAACCACATTGGCGTACCGCTCACCTTGTTAGGGCTGCGCGCCGACACACAGCTGGCCGTCTTGGAACTGGGCGATAACCACCCTGGCGAAATTGCTCACCTTTGCCAAATTGCGCAGCCCAATTATGGCCTTATCACCAACATAGGCAAAGACCACCTCGAAGGCTTTGGCAGCATGGAAGCGAACATACGCGCAAAGGCCGAGCTGTTCGATTTTTTGGCCGAAAGCCACGGTACTGCCTTCGTCCCACAGGCCGATGCGGTACTCTGCGAACTAGCCGCACACCTGCCCACCGTGGAATGGATTGCCGATACGCAGCCGCCACACCTACAGGCTCTTTCTCCCTTCCTCGTCCTGACCGACGGCACGGATGCGCCCCCTTTTAGCACCCAACTTACCGGTGCGTACAACCTCGAAAACCTGCGGGCGGTGTGGTGCATTGCCCAATTCTTTGGGATAAGTCCCGAAAACCTACGCGCCGCTTTGCAGGCTTATACGCCCCAAAATAATCGCTCGCAGGTAGTAGAAACGGAAAAAAACCTGCTGCTCATGGATGCCTACAACGCCAACCCTTCTTCAGTAATGGCGGCACTTTCGAGCTTTTTGCAACTACCCACCGACCGCCCCAAAGCGGTGATTTTGGGCGATATGTTTGAGCTAGGCAACATTTCCGACGAGGAGCACCGCGCTATCGTGCAGCGCGTGGTCGCCATGCCGTTTGCCCTCAAACTATTTTGCGGAACGCTCTACGCCGCACACCGCTGCGAAGGGGCAACGTTCTACCAAGACAAGGAAACGCTCGCACGCGCCCTTGCCGCCGACCCGCTCGAAGGCCATGCCATTCTGTTAAAAGCCTCGCGCGGCATAGCCCTTGAAACGCTGCTCCCGTATTTGTAACAAGTCGCTGTAAAATCATTGTTGGTACATGACATTTATCATCGTTTTTTAGCATATATCCTTCCTATCTTTGGCACATAGGATAGAGCGAAAAGAACACATTTTTACGCTATGTTTTTGGATGATTTTTTAAACTGACTCACAATTTTTTAGGCATCTGTATAAAGAAGCTACCCTCGTGGTAGCTTCTTTTTTTTGATGCCTTGAAACGGTATCTTTACCTTTGGCAAAAACAGTTGTTTCACCCATCTTTAGTTCCTATGCGCCTCTTTTTTTCCGAATACCGCACCGACTACACTACCTACACCTTTGGCTACACGGCGTACTGCCAGCCGGAAAGTGCTTCAGAAATCCCTGCCGCCTATGCGCAAGGGTTTCTGCCCTACACCGGCGATACGTCTTTGAACGACGACACCTTTTATATGGCGCGAAGCCTGCGCATAGAACTCGACCGTTTTGAAGACTCCTCAGAAAATCGTCGGGTGGACCGCAAGGCGTCCGAACTCGCCCTGCACATGCAGGTAACTGCTAAAGAAGCCTTCGACCTGCACGACCCCACCTTTGTAGCATTTTGTACCGAATACGCCGCCGAACGCTTTGCCGGCGGGGAAATGAGCACACAACGGTTCGAGTACGTGCTGTCGCGCTCGCTACTGACCCACCTCATTACGTTCCGCACCGAAGAGCGCGTCTTTGGCTATGTCTTGGCGTGCATACACGGCGATATGCTGCACTACTGGTTTTCCTTTTTCGATACCGAGTACATGCAGTCGCACGCTTTGGGTAAGTGGATGATGTGGAAAACGATTCGCTGGGCGAAGGATAACGGCTTATCGCACGTGTATCTCGGAACTTGTTACCAACCAAAGTCGCTTTATAAAGTCAGAGACCACAAGGGCATTGCCTTTTTCGACGGCCGCGGCTGGAATCCCGACGCAAGCCTCTTGAAGCACCTTTGCCAACAAGACCCGGAGCCCCGAAATGCCGACTTGTTTAAAGCCACGACCGATTCGCTCGCGCAAAAACTATATGCCGACCTGCGCAGGTAAACAGCCGCAGGAGCACACAAGAAGGGGGAAAAGTAAGAGGTTTCTTATAATTTTTCCCTTTTTTGTTGCGCTTCTTACAAAAAATAGCTATATTTTGGAGAAGAAATTACCAAATTCAACGCACTCGTAGGCTATCTGTCATAACGTATCGTTGTAAAAAAGCGTAGTGTAGAGAGGAATAGACAACAACATTTTTAACGTACATATACTGTGGCTGAACAACACCGGAATATCGAACAAACGCTCGCGCAAGCGGTGGAGGAAATTACCGAGGGTAGGCACTCTACACCGGCTATCCTCGCCATAAAACAATACACCGGCGACCTGATTACTACGGCCCAATACGAGGCTGCTATTCGCATTTTACAACAGCTCGCCGATGCGCGTAAAGCCAAGACAACCAATATTTTATGGATAGGCAGTGCGTTGAAAGATATTTATTTTGCCGAAGATGCCACCCACACTAAGCCCTCGTTCGACCGTCTGCTGCTCGATGAAATGCTTTTTTATTACCTAAAAGCTTGTAAACTTTACGAAAAAGGGTATTCCATTATTCGTCAAGACATCAAGAACTTAAAGGAAGACTAGGGTAGGGCAGTATTGCTACCTTGCCCTAGTGCTATTTGAGGTGTGTGACGTTTCTATTTACTATCTTCTTCCCCAGAGTCGGCGAGCAGAGAGGCGCGAATTGTCTTTTTCCGAAGACGCATATTCAAAGCCTCTACCGTAAATGAAAAAGCCATCGCGAAATAAATATAGCCTTTCGGTACGTGCTGCCCAAAGCCCTCTACCACAAGCAGAAAGCCTATCAACACCAAAAACGAGAGGGCAAGCATTTTTATAGTGGGGTGCGCCTCCACAAAGTCCGCGATGCGCTTGGCAAAAGCAAGCATAACGAGCAGGGCAATCACCACGGCAATAATCATAATTGCCACATTTTTCACTAATCCTACGGCGGTTAGGATAGAGTCGAACGAGAAGACGATATCTATCAGAATGATTTGCAAAATGGCATTCCAGAGGCGTGCGGGTCGGCGTTTGCTTGCCCCTTGGTGGCTTTCTTCTACGCCTTCGAGTTTGTCGTGAATTTCCGAGGTGCTTTTGGCCATCAAAAATAAGCCGCCACCTAGCAAGATGAGGTCTCTGCCGCTAAAATGGGGATCCATGTGAAACTCTTCCAAGAACGGCAGCGAGA
>CAYUJH010000197.1:0-2339 GCA_964444995.1 uncultured Roseobacteraceae bacterium
GGAAAAACATGATGTGTGCTATTTTGTGTAAAAAACTGACTATCAGTTTTTTGTGTTTTATTGGCACTGAAGTTGATAATTGACCGCTGTACATCGCTTGCTAATGAGTGTAAACGCATAGAAATATGCAAGTACAGCAGTTTGCTTTACAATGCCTTTAGCGATGTACAATACTTGTAATGGATAAGTTTGGGAAAGGGGACTCCTATGGAGTCCTTCTTTTTTTATCCGCATACGTATATGGGTTGGGTTAAAGTTATCTGTAGCGTGTGAAAAAAGGTTATATCGAAAAAATCAGCATGCCGTAGAGCATCACAAATATCATAGGGAACAAAGAAGCAAAGGCAATAAGCCCAAAGCCGTCTGTAAGCGGGCTGCGCCCTTTGATAACAGTAGCCAGACCAACCCCAAGAGCCGTTACCAACGGAACGGTAATGGTAGAGGTAGTTACCCCGCCGGCATCGTAGGCAATGCCAATAATTTCTTTGGGTGCGAAAAATGTAACAATCATCACTAGAATGTACCCTCCAACAATGAGGTAATAAATAGGCCAACCTTTGATGATGCGCAGTACCCCGACCAAAATGGCAAGCCCCACCGAAACAGCTACCGACATACGCAGCCCCAAAGCATACGAAGCCTCCCGTTCGAGCGCTATCAGCCCGCCTTCTACGGCTATTTTGGCAGCCTCCTTGGCTACGGCAATGAGCGCAGGCTCGGCTACGGTGGTGGAAAATCCCAACAAAAAGGAAAATAAAAACAACCAAAAGGCACTTCCTTTGCGGGTTAGCTGGTGCGAAAGATTCTCTCCTACAGGAAATAGACCGATTTCAAGCCCTTCTACAAATAGAAGCAAACCTAACAAGACAAAACAAGTCCCTACAACAATCTCTCCCAAGTTGGGCAAGGGTTGTTTCAAAATGATTCCCTGAAAAAAACCTATCACTAGTAGAATAGGCACAAGGTCGAGAGCCGAACTTTTTAATTTTTGTAGTATCTTGAAAAGTAGAATGCGCATGTGCCTCATACGGGTAAAATACAAAATGGAAGCAAACCTGTATTTTGAAAACTAAAATCTGCTACAAGCTATCTGAATGTAGCGCACCGAAAGCCGTGCACTTGTTCTTCAAAATTAGCAATTTTTTATTCATCTGACTTAGAGAAACCTCATCCGTATGCTACTTGACTTCTTATTTTTCGGAATTGTGGCTGCACTCATCATCCCAACCATTTCGGGATACTACGCCTACACGCACGGACGCTCGTTTTGGCTTTGGTTTTGCGTAGGCTTGTGCCTGCCGATTGTCTCGTACTTTATTTTGCTGCTACTCCCCGATAAAACACATCCCCTCGAAAAGGCACTAGAGCAACTGCGGATTCAGAACCAGATGCTCGGTACCAAACCCGATTTCCCCCCCTACGAGACGCAGCTACGCACGCAACTACGCGAAAAACCGCTGAACAGTATCGCCTTTGTGCTTACTAGAGCAACCGAAGATGCCGAAGACACCATAGAACCGGTCATAGATGGTCTGCCCCTGCGCGAACTCGTTAAGGAACAGGAACGCGCTCTTGCCCTGCACGACGCCGAACCAGTGTTGGCAGGCGCGTACAGAGGCTTACCAGCCAAATTTGTGGTGCCCCCCGCCAAACACTTACTCGGAAAGCCCCACCTGTTCTTTCGCGACAAACACGAAAGCCCCGCCATACTGGTTTGCCAAGAGTCGGGCATGATGGAGCAGTGGGCGCTCATGACCACTATCGAAGTATTCCCTCGCCACATCGTTTGGCGAAGATTTTACCACCTGCAACGCCCCAAAACATGGCAATATACCGGCCTAGGGCCCTTTATCTTCGATAAACTCCAATACACCGACGCACTACACGCTGTATATAAAAATACACACTGACGCAGCATACTCATAAGGCCTGCTCGTTTACTGTCATTTTTTCCTCCTTGCCCCTCGCACATTCGATAAATTCTAGTATCTTTTCACCTTTGCGTATTCTTTGACGAAAAATACGCAAGCTTTACCTCACCGTACGTGCATTTTGAGGGCTGTTGTGGTCTGTTTTTTTCTGATTATCAAATATTTATAAAAAATTTTCAAACAACATTAGTCCGAGTAAACCTATCATTAACTACATTTTAGTACCATGAATAAAAAAACGCTGTTATTCCTAACCTTTTTTTGCCTAGGCGTGCTTAGTTGCAGTGCGCCCCCGCCTTCTTCCGAGTCTTCTCAAAAAGAGCCTAAACTGCCCGATGTGAGTGAGATAGCCCCCACAAAATCACCCTTCGTGTGGGAGAATGTAAACCTGTATTTCTTGCTAACCGA
>CAYUJH010000197.1:2349-3997 GCA_964444995.1 uncultured Roseobacteraceae bacterium
TTATAACGGAAACCCCAATAACGACCTCAACTTTGGCCGAACCAAAACAACCGGTGTGTTGCGGGGCTTCATGGGAGGTGATATAAAAGGTATCACCCAAAAAATTGAAGAGGGTTATTTTAATGAATTGGGTATCAATGCGATATGGTTTACACCCGTGGTCGAGCAGATTCACGGCTCAGTAGATGAGGGGACAGGTAGCACCTACGGTTTCCACGGCTACTGGGCGAAAGACTGGACCCGCCTCGACCCCAACTTCGGCACCGAAGAAGACCTACACGAATTGATAGAAAAAGCACACGCCAACGGTATTCGCATTGTGCTCGACGTAGTGGTGAACCATACAGGTCCGGTAACCGACAAAGACCCACTCTGGGAAAATTGGATGCGCACTGCCCCAAATTGTACCTACAAAGACTACGCAACTACGATAGCCTGCACACTGGTAGAAAACCTGCCCGATACACGCACCGAGAGCAATGAAGAAGTAGAACTTCCTAAGCATTTGGTTGAAAAATGGAAAAAAGAAGGCCGCTACGAAGAAGAAATTGCCTCGCTCGATGCCTTTTTTGAGCGTACCGGGTATCCGCGCGCTCCCCGCTTTTACATTATCAAATGGCTGACAGACTATATCCGAAAATTTGGCGTAGATGCGTTCCGCGTAGATACCGTGAAACATACTGAAGAGTACGTATGGAAAGAGTTGTGGGAAGAGGCTCGTATAGCGTTTATCTCGTGGAAAAGCCAAAACCCACACCGCAAACTCGACGACCAAGACTTTTACATGATGGGCGAGGTATATGGCTACGGCATTTCCGGCGGCAGGCTGTACGATTTTGGCGATAAACAAGTAGATTATTTCGCGCAGGGCTTCAAAAGCCTGATTAACTTCGAGTTTAAGTACGACGCGGCGAAAGACTATGAGTTTATCTTTCATAAATACGACAGCCTACTCCATGAAAAACTTACCGATAAAAGTATCGTCAACTACCTCAGCTCGCACGACGACGGCAGCCCGTTCGACCAAGACCGCAGCCGCGCTTTCGAGGCGGCAAACAAACTGCTGCTTTCTCCCGGTGCGGCGCAGGTCTATTACGGCGACGAGAGTAGCCGCACGCTTGTTGTAGAAGGCACCGTCGGCGATGCCACCCTCCGCTCGTTCATGAATTGGGAAGAACTTACTGAAGGGGTTTCGCGGGGCGGTCATGCCGTAAACGAGGTGCTTGCGCATTGGCAAAAACTCGGAAAGTTTCGCAAGGAGCACCCTGCCATCGGGGCCGGCCGGCACGAGATGCTCACCGAGTCGCCCTACGTGTTTAAGCGCATCTATCAGGTAGGCAACGTGCTCGATAAGGTCGTGGTAGGCTTAGAGCTTCCCGAAGGGGAAAAGTCTTTACCTGTAACGGGTGTTTTTGCCAACAGAACGCGCCTTGTGGACGCGTACTCTGGCGAGCGCGTAACGGTTGCCAAAGGGCATGCTACGCTTACTACGCCATTCAGTACCGTACTGCTCTACCAACCTACCGAATAACAAATAATCGCTCAATCGGCCACTGCTAAAAAAGCCCCTGCAAACCAGTTTGCAGGGGCTTTTTTGAGCGTGAAGGGCGAAAGCAACCTACCAATCGGGTCGGTTAGGGTCTTGTTT
>CAYUJH010000198.1:0-2844 GCA_964444995.1 uncultured Roseobacteraceae bacterium
TGATTTGCAGAGGTTTTCCTATCAATGCTGCCGAAAGGGGTAGCGGTGCGGGCGTTATTTCTTCCAGCTCGCCGGCCGCCGTCAGGAAGGTTTGTGTGGGCAGGTGTATATGGCCTGCGTAGCAGAAACTATGCGAGAACGGCAAGGTGCGCCCTGTACAGACAAGCCGATTGACCACGTGCGCAATCTGTTCTTCGTCGGCATTATAGAGTAGTTGTGTGCCGCCGCCAAGCGCGTGCAAAAAGTGCGTAAAGTGCGCGTTAGGGACTGCCGACTCATTGAGCCACAGCAGCAATTCGGGGCAAAAGCGTGCAGGGTTGCCCACCTGCTCGCTCGTAGCGGTGAGCAGTAGTAGGTCGTACGTCTTGCCCGATTGGTACAAGCTCGCCAACGCAGGGCTTGTTGCCTCTACCGTACCTACGCGGTAGCCGAGTTGTTCTAACATCGCAGTCAGAAAATGTGCAGTGCTGCGTTTGCCGCGTTCGCCTACGATGAGCACCGTCGGCAGGGTAGTAAGTTGCAAAAAGGCCTCTGAAAAGGTAGAAGTTGTGCAGGAAAGAGGCAGAATACCCTCTGGTAGCGAAGTTTCACTGACTACCCAATGGGCAGTAGCCAAGCGGCTGGGCTGCGGTGCGCCCTCGTCGAAATGGATTTGGTGCGCAATCAGCTCAATTTTTTGGGCTGGCGTAAGGCTTCCCACTGCCGATACCGCCACAGCGTAGCCGCGTTGGTGTGCAAGCAGTGCGAGGCTTGTAGCCTCAAAGGAGTTTCCAAGGATGACCAATTCTTTCATAAGCCAAAGGGTTAGCGAATTTTTAGGGTAACGATGCTCAAAAGGGCAAACAGCAGCCCTACAATCCAGAAGCGCGAAACAATTTTGGCCTCGTGGATTTCCATTTTCTGGTAATGATGGTGCAAAGGCGACATGAGAAAAATCCTACGTCCTTCGCCATATTTTTTTTTGGTGTATTTGAAATAACTTACCTGAAGGATAACCGAAAGATTTTCGAGAAGAAAAACCCCGCAAAGCAACGGTAGAAGTAATTCTTTACGGACCACAAGCGCCAACACGGCAATCACTGCGCCGAGCGAAAGGCTGCCCGTATCGCCCATGAACACCTGGGCAGGGTAGGCGTTGTACCACAAAAAGCCTACGCACGCGCCTACGAGCGCCATGCAGAAAATCACGACCTCGCCAGTATTGGGTAAGTACATGATATTCAGGTAGTCGGACAGCACCAAGTTGCCCGATACGTAGGCGAAAATGGCAAGCACTACGGCAATAATAGCGGACGTGCCGGCGGCAAGCCCGTCAATCCCGTCGGTAATATTTGCTCCGTTCGATACGGCCGTAACCACAAAAATGACCATCAGTACATAAAATATCCATACCCAACTACTAGGTAAAAAGGGCACGAGGTCGGCGTAGTCCAACTCGTTATTTTTTAAAAAAGGAATATTGGTTTTGGTTGATTTTACATCCTGATACTCGCCTTTTTGGCTCAACTCCGTCTTGCGTATCTTCGGTTCGCTGGCAGGGAACTCGCGCACCACGACTTCCTGATGAAAAAACAGGGTCAACCCTACGATAAGCCCAAGACCCACCTGCCCGAAGACCTTGAAACGGCCTTGCAAGCCTTTTTTATTTTTTTTGAAGATTTTGATATAATCGTCTGCAAAGCCGATAGCACCCATCCAAAGGATAGAGACCAAGAGTAAGAGGATATACACATTATCTATGCGTGCAAAAAGCAGTACAGGCACAACAACAGCCCCGATAATGAGTACACCACCCATCGTAGGAGTGCCCTCTTTTTCTTTTTGCCCCGTAAGCCCCAAATCGCGCACACTTTCGCCTACTTGCTTTCGGCGCAGAAAGCGAATGAGTTTATCGCCGAAGAGCGCACCGAGCAACACGGAAAGGGTCGCGGCGGCAATCGCCCGGAAGGAGATATACTGGAACAAGCCGGCCCCGGAGAGGTCGAATGCTTCGTTGAGATATTTGAATAAATAGTACAGCATTACGAAATAGAAGGACGATGACTGGTGAATGATTGAAAGGCGTGCAGCAATACCTCCTTGTCGTCGAAGGGATACCGCGTGCCTTGAATTTCTTGATAGGTTTCGTGGCCTTTGCCTGCTACGAGAATCACGTCGCCAGCCTTAGCAGCTTGGCAAACGGTTTCAATAGCTTCTTTTCGGTTTACTACGGTGCGCACTTGCGCCTCGCGGCCTAGCGGAATACCGGCGCGCATATCGTCGAGAATTGCCACGGGGTCTTCGCTGCGCGGATTATCGGACGTGAGCCAGACGTAGTCGCTCAGTTCCACGGCAACTTTTGCCATCATTGGGCGTTTGCCTTTGTCGCGGTCGCCGCCGCAGCCTACTACGGTCAGGATGCGTTGTCCCGGCTCGCGCACGTCGCGAATCGTTTGCAGCACATTTTCGAGCGCGTCGGGCGTGTGGGCATAGTCCACAAGGGCGGTAATCTGGTTGGGTGCGGGCACCTGTTCAAAACGGCCGCGTGCCGGCTTCATCTGCGAAAGTACCGAAAGCACCCCTTCGGGCGACTCGCCAAGTAGGCAGCCCACCGCATAAATAGCCAGCAAATTGTAAGCGTTGAACTCGCCGATGAGCCGAAACCATACTTCTTTGCCTTCTAGCTCAAGGCATAGCCCTTCGAAGCCGTTGGCCAACACTTTGGCACGGAACGAAGCCATGCTTTTCAGTGCGTACGTATATTGTTTTGCAGCGCAATTTTGCAACATAACCTTGCCGCGTCGGTCGTCGAGGTTGGTCAGGGCAAAGGCCGTGCTCGGCAGGTCGTCGAAGAGTTTCTTTTTA
>CAYUJH010000198.1:2854-3996 GCA_964444995.1 uncultured Roseobacteraceae bacterium
ATGTTGGTGAACACAGCACCGACGAGCTGCAAGCCGGCCAATCGGCGCTGTACAATCGCGTGCGAGCTGGCTTCCATGAAACAAAACTGGCAGCCCGCTGCCAACATCTCGGCCAAGTACCGTTGCATGTTGAGCGCACCGGGGGTAGTTAGGGCAGCATCGTAGCTTATTTCATCCACTTTATTTTCGATGGTAGAAAGTAGCCCGACCTTGTAGCCCAATTGTTTGAAAAGGTGATACAGTAGGGTTGCAACGGTGGTTTTGCCATTTGTACCGGTAACGGCTACCACCTTGATACGGTGCGACGGATGCCCGTAGTAGGCGGCGGCTATGTGCCCCAAGGCTTCGCTCGTATGCTCTACAAGGGCATAGGTAACCTCTTCCGAAAGTACGGCGGGAAGCTCTTCGCACACTACTACGCTAGCCCCTTGCGCGACTGCTTTGTCGATGAACGCATGACCGTCGGAGGCTGTGCCGCGTATTGCTACGAACAGGTCACCAGCTTCTACCTTGCGCGAGTCGTACTGCACGGTGCGCACAGGGCGGTCAGCCTTGCCTACAAGTTGGCTAGGAGGGTAGAGTTCAGTAAGCGATTGCAGCGTGTGCGACATAGTATAAGTTTGTATGTAAGCAGTTAACTAAGACTTAAAAAGATGGTATTTCCTCGGCGAAAGTCCACGCCGGGCGGGATAGACTGTTTCTCTACACGCCCACGCCCGAATGTTTTCACTTTTAGCCCGTGGTTTTCCAAGAGGTATAGTGCGTCGCGGAGCGTCATGCCGCGTACGTCGGGAATTTTCCCTTCCGGCACCGGATTATCGTGCCATTGTACGGTGTCGCCTTGCACTTGCGAGCGCACCCAGTTATCGGTATTAAACGATAGCTGTTTTACGCGAAACACGTCGCTCAAGGCTGTTAGGTCTTTGTAGTTGCCGGCTTGTATGTAGGGCAGGCTTTCCGTGGCAAGGATGTCCTGTTCGGGGGTAAGATACAGCCGCTTGGCAAAGATGCGGTCGGCAATATCGCGGAAAACCGGTGCGGCTACTTTGCCTCCGTAGCGTTCGTCTTCTTTTGGGTCGTCGATAATCACAATACAGCTATACTGCGGATTTTCGGCCGGAAAATATCCTACAAAAGAGGTA
>CAYUJH010000199.1:0-3954 GCA_964444995.1 uncultured Roseobacteraceae bacterium
TTGAAAATAGTAAATATATTTGTTTAAAAGACTTAAATACGAGCTATTCAATTAGAGTACGTTAGCGAATCTGCTGACCGATGGTAAAGTGAAACTGCGGGCCATTGGCATCGGGGCGGCCGGGCACGTTGTCGAAGCCATACGCCCAATCGATACCTAGCATCCCGAAAGCGGGCATGAAAATACGCGCACCCACGCCAGCAGAGCGTTTTAGGTTGAAGGGGTTGTACTCGTCGAAACTGCCCCAGTTGTTGCCCCCTTCTAAGAAACTAAGCAAAAAGATAGTCGCCGAAGGGTTTAACGATACGGGATAGCGTAATTCTACAACGTATTTGTTGAAAATGACACCCCCTGTACCGTCGGACTCGGGCGGCAAGATGGAGTTGTTTTGGTACCCACGCAAGCCGACAATATCCGTACCGAGCAAGAAGTTGTTTTGCATGAGTCCGTCGCCGCCCAAGATGAACCGCTCGAAGGGACCAAGTCCTTTCTGCCGGTTGTACAGGCCGATGAAGCCCATGTGTGCCCGCGCATTGAAGACCAGTTTGCCCACTACTGGCATGAACCACGAGTTATCGAACATCCATTTATGATACTCTACCCAACGGAAGCGGTCTGCAGCAGGCGACTCGGCAAAGTTTTGCCCCGAAAATAATGAGTAAGGGGGTGTAAAACTTGCAGATAGTGAGATTTGTGCCCCTGTACGCGGATAAGTGGGGTTATCGATACTGGTGCGCGAAAGCGTGTTATTGAAAGTAAAGCTGTAGGAGTCGCCATCGGTGAAGCCTCCAAAGCCAAAAGATTGGAAGTTATCGAGCTTGTAGTTCAAAAAGCCCAACGACTGGGAAAGAATAAAGAAGTCGTCGGGGACGGTAAGGCGGCGGCCTAGGCTCAAAGTAGCCCCGTTTACCTGCAAGCTACCGGTAACCTGCCCTGTGAAGGTCATCAGGCGTTGTACGGAGTGGTTGAGGTTTACGCTAAATGAGTTTGGCTTTTTGCCGCCTAACCACGGTTCGGTGAAGGTAAACGTGTAGGTCTGGAAGCGTCGGCCGTTGGCCTGCATACGCAGCGCGAGGCGTTGCCCGTCGCCGGCAGGTAGGGGCTTCCACGCCTTTGCGTTGAACATGTTACGCGCCGAGAAGTTATTAAACACTACCCCAACCGTACCCACAAAGCCGAAAATACCACCCCAGCCACCGGAAAGTTCGATTTGGTCGCTTGGTCGTTCTACGAGTGTGTAGAGAATATCCACCGTGCCATCGGCGTTGGGCTGCGGGGCGATGCCAATTTGTTCGGGGTCGAAATAGCCCATGTTGGCAAGTTGTTGTTGCGTGCGGATGAGGTCGGAGCGGCTAAACTTTTGCCCCGGTACGGTGAACATCTCGCGGAAGACCACGTGGTCGCTCGTTTTGGTGTTTCCGTTGACAATAATCTTGTTAATCGTTGCCTGTTCGCCCTCGAAGATGCGCATCTCGATGTCAATCGAGTCTTCATCCACCAGCACTTCTACCGGCTCGATGTTGAAACGCAGGTAGCCGTCGTCCATGTATAGGGCGGTGATGTCGGTACCGGAGGGGTTGAAATTCAGGCGTTTGGAGAGTTCTTCGGGGTTATACACATCGCCGCGCTCTATGCCAAGTTGCCCGGCAAGTTGCTCGTCGGTGTATTTGTAGTTGCCAGTCCAGTAGATATTTCGGTAGTGGAACTGATTGCCCTCTTCCATGCGCACCAGAACGTTTACACTGCTCTCGTCGTGCACCCATACCGAGTCATAGACCACCATTGCATTGCGGTACCCATTTTTATTGTAGTAGTCGATAAGGTTTTCCTTGTCGTTGTCGAACTCCTCGGTGATAAATTTAGAGGGGGTAAGAATGCGGAAGGGTCGGCGTTCTTTGGTTTTTTTCATTTTGCGCAGCAATTTCTTTTCTTCCAATGCGCTAACCCCTTCAAAAACGATGTCGTTGATTTTCACCTTCGATTTGCGGTCTATGGCAATGCGCAGCGAAATGCCGTTAGCTAGTACCGTGTCGCGTTGCTGCAATACGTTGACTTCTGTGTTGAGAAATCCTTTCTCGGCATAGTGCTTTTTGATGGTGTTCACCGCATTTTGCATCATGGCATCGGTAACGATACGCCCGCGAAGGAGCTTGATTTTATCGTTCAGGGTAGTGTGGTGCGATTGGGGGATACCCTCGAATACGTAGCGAGAAAGGCGGGGGCGTTCGGCCAAGGCAATTTCTAGGAACACTTCTTCGCCCACAATCTCGGTGATGGATATTTTCACATCGCCGATGATGCCGAGCTTCCAAAGTTTGCGGATGGCACCACTGATTTCGTCGCCGGGGACGCGTATTTTTTCGCCAACCGCCAGTCCGGAGATAGAAATGAGCGAGTTTTTATCGTTGAACTCCGCGCCCGTTACGCTAATGCCGCCAATGGTATATTCTTTGGGGGCGGCGTAGTCCATCTTGTATTTATCGCCGGAGGGGAAAGATAGGCGGTTTTGCGCCGCACTTTCGGTGGGTAGTACCCAAAGAGCTAGCAAAGCCCATAGCCCTATGTGGGAGATTCGATTCAAGTCTGATAACATTGCACGAATAAATTGAAAATAGCTTGAAAGGGTTCGTCTTGTACGCATTTTGAGGCAATGTGAAGTTAAATTTGTTCGCTTGTTTTCCCAAAGCGTCGTTCGCGCCGTTGGTAGTCTAAAATAGCTTGGTAGAGGTGCTCTTTCCGGAAGTCGGGCCAGAGCACGTGGGTAAAATAGAGTTCGGTGTAGGCCATTTGCCATAGCATAAAGTTACTAATGCGCATTTCGCCACTTGTGCGGATGAGCAGTTCTGGTTCGGGAATGCCGTAGGTGGTCAGGTGTTTGGCGATGTTCTCCTCGTTGATAGCCACCTGCTGCCCGCTCTGCTGATATTCTTCGCAGAGTTTTTGCACCGCCTGCACCATATCCCAGTGCCCGCTGTAGCTCAGGGCAAGGTTGAGCGTCATGCCATCGTTTTGCCTTGTTTTTTCCATAGCATACCGAAGTTCTGCCAAACAGTTTTCGGGCAAAAGCTGCAAGTTACCAATCGCGTTGAGCCGTATGTTGTTTTTTACTAGCTCGAGCGTATCTTTTTTGAGCGTGTGCATGAGCAGTTCCATCAGCGCATTTACTTCTTGCTTGGGTCTTAGCCAGTTCTCGGTAGAAAAGGCAAACAGCGTAAGGTAGCGAACGTTCAGTTCGGCAGCACCTTCTACGGTTTCGCGCACGGAGCGCGTTGCGTTCTGATGACCAAAAATGCGCTTTGCACCCGCCTGCTTTGCCCACCTGCCGTTCCCGTCCATAATCACCGCAAGGTGGGTCGGTACGTTGGTCAGGTCAATCAATTCTTTCATAATAGCCAATTCAGCACAGCATCTCGCGGCTTGTGTAGGGAAAAAAGTCTGAGGTTTTGCTACGCATCGTAAGGTCGTGCGCTGCGAAAGCGCAAAATTACGCATATCCGAACGATTGACCAACTACAGTGCTTTTTCCCTTCGCACGTGGCGGCAGTGCGCTTCCTTGCCTCTTTGAATGCACCGCACCTTCAAAACGTAGCTACACACTTGGGTCTTTTACGCTTTTTAACAGTTTTCAAGACGGTTCGGCGGGTGTGCATCAGAAAAACAGGGTAAGTAAGGAAAAAATGGAATAAAAAACAGACGGAGCCCTACAAATTCTCCAATATCTCGGCGAGTTCTTGGTAGGCTTGTTCGCAGTCGGAGGCTATTTCTTTTATGTGCCCATGTAGCGTACCGGCTTTCGCTTCGCCCTTCGCCTCTTCTTCTAAATGGGCGCATAGCTCGGCAGTGCGTGTCATGCCCATCATCCGAAGGGCTGTTTTTAAAGAGTGTGCGCGGTGGGCTAACTGCACATGGTCGGCGGCGGCAGATCGTCCTTCGCTCGCTCGAGACGCTTGATGG
>CAYUJH010000200.1:0-3947 GCA_964444995.1 uncultured Roseobacteraceae bacterium
CGGTGTGTAAAAAATAAGATGGAGAGTGCTTAAAAAAAGAAAAAGCGCCCCTTTTGTAGCGACGCCTCGGTGCAAAGCTAGGTACGCATACGCACTTTGTCCTTGCGGACTTATTTAATAAATAGTGAACAAATTGAGTGCTTTGTAAATAAATGACGTAGCCAAACATTTGCGGGCAACAAGGGCAAACGTACGCCCTATGCCCATAAATTGCCAGAAGGTGTGTATCTTGCCTGCCACATATTCGGCAAACCCAATCGTGAATATCTATGAAAATCTATCTAATTCCTAGTGCCATTGGCGAAGGTTCCTTTCCTTATATTTCCGACACAGTGCGGGAAATAATAGCCCATACGCGCTATTATTTTGTAGAAAATGAGCGTTCGGCAAGACGTTTTATGAGCGCGCTCGGTACGGGCGTCGCCTTGCAAGAACTTGTTCTTTTTCGGCTAACCAAGTACAGCAAATTGCGGGAAGTAGCTTCTCAATTTCTCGAAATTCCGGAGGGAAGTTCCGTGGGCGTGCTTTCCGAGGCTGGCTGCCCCGGCATTGCCGACCCCGGCGCGTTGGTAGTGCAATATGCGCACCAACACGGCTACGAAGTAGAACCACTGCCCGGCCCGTCGGCTATTTTCATGGCGCTGATGTCGTCGGGGATGAGCGGGCAGAAATTTGCCTTTCACGGGTACTTGCCGCAAGACCAAACGCTGCGTCAGTCGTTGCTTGGGCAGCTCGAACTACTTTCTTCGAACTTGCAACAAACTCAAATTTTTATGGAAACGCCCTACCGCAACGAGGCACTGCTCGCCGATACGCTCAAAGTGTGCCAGCCGCACACGCAGCTATGCATCGCTGCAGGCTTGCATACGCCGCAGCAATTCGTGCGCACCCTGCCTATTGCACAATGGCGGAACGTAGCACTTCCCACATTGCATAAAGTCCCTACGGTGTTTCTTCTATCGGCTACTTTACAAGATTAGGGCTCAGGTCGGTATCTTCGGGAAGCCCCACGAGGTGGTCGGTGTAGTCGGCGCGTTCGAGGGTGTATTTTTGCGTAGCCGCATGGTATTTCAGCAAGTACAAACAGAGGTTGTGGTGCGAGAAAGAGTCCATTTCCGAGAGTTCTTTTTCGAGCAGTAAACAGAGTAAAATACGCATCGCTCTGCCGTGCATACACACCAAGATGTAGGTTTCGCTCGGATGCGACATGATGTACTGCCATGCCACCTTTTGGCGTTCATAGACATCGAGCGGGCTTTCGCCGCCGGGCACTTTATGATGATACTCGCCGCGCAGCCAGCCGCTCATCATCTCGTAGTGCTGTCGGTCGTCTTCGTCGGTAATGATACGGCCTTCTTTGTAGCCCCAGCTTATCTCGTTGAGTCCTTCGAGCGTCTGCCATGGCAATCGTTCAATAAATTTCGCTACCGACTGATGCGTACGCACCAACTTTGAGGTATATACTTTATCGAAGGGCACTTCTTTAAAATACTGATAGAAGGCCTCTGCTTGCTGCATACCGCGCTCGTTCAACGACGCGTCTATGCCGGAACCTTGCACAAGCCCAAGTTTATTATATTGGGTCTCGCCGTGCCGAATGAGGTAAATGTGTTTATCTTTCATAGCGGTATAGTTTACGGTCTGTATAAGCAGTTAGATTAAATAGGCTAAGACAACATATAAAATGAAACATGTTAGCAAGGCTCGGTTGCGTAAATTGCTAAAAATCAGATGAATCGAACCGTGCGATTCCTGAAATCGTGTACACAGAGATGGGTTTAAAAAGGCGTTCGATGTTACAATCGCTTGATGAAGCGTACTGTTTGAACGCATTAACCTCTATTTTTAGTTTTGTTTACAAATTATAAAGCGCGAAATTGGGGGGTATTTAGAATATTTCAAAAGAAATCATAAAAACTTATGAAGAAAGAATGGTTAACCGTAGCGCAACTCAACGCGCAGAAGAACACGCTCGTCGCGCATCTAGGGATTGAGTTTTTGTTGGTAACAGCCGAGAAATTGGTGGCGCGTATGCCCGTAGATACCCGAACGGTGCAGCCGATGGGTATTTTGCACGGAGGGGCGTCGGTAGTGTTAGCGGAAACTCTTGGAAGCGTAGGCGCAAGCCTACATGCCGCCGAGGGTTTTCATTGCGTGGGGCTAGAAATTAATGCCAATCATCTGCGCAGTGTCCGCGAGGGTTATGTGGTAGGCACTGCCAAGCCGCTGCACCTTGGGCGCACTACGCAGGTGTGGGATATTCGCATTGAAGAAGAAGCTACACAAAAGGCCGTGTGTGTAAGTAGGCTTACCCTTGCCGTTATTCCCGCCAAGGATTAACAGGATTTATAAAATCTGCTTTTCTTGGCGCGCTTCGTTTCGGGTATATTCTCTAGTTTTGTAAGAGGTACTTTGCCTTCGTATTCTTTTTATCAACCTATCTACAGCCTATGAATTTCTACAAAATATCTTTTGCTTGGGTAGCCGTATTGGCATTGCTCATCGGTCTGTCGGCTTGTCAGGACAGCACAAAGCCCCAAAACAAACCTGCTCCTTCAAAAACGAGCAATGCACCTAGCACTGCTCAAAAGCCTGCTACTGCTGCAGAGGAGTCGTTGGCTAGCCATAAGCCTAAGCAAATTAAAGGGCTGGAACTGCCACGCACTACATCCCAAGACGTTGTCATTAAGCATACCGGCTTTACCCTTTCGTACAACGAGCAGCATGAGCAGGCCAACTGGGTAGCCTACCAACTTACCGCTGAAGAGACCGACGGTACCGAGCCGCGTTACAACCGCTTCATGCCTGACCCTAAAGTGCCCACCGGTTCTGCCGTAGATGCCGACTACCGAGGCAGTGGCTACGACCGCGGCCACCTTGCCCCCGCCGCCGACATGAAGTGGTCGGAAGATGCCATGCGCGAGTCGTTTTACTTTAGTAACATGAGTCCGCAAACTCCCGGACTCAACCGAGGGATATGGAAAAGCCTAGAAGAACAAGTACGCCGTTGGGCAGCCGAACACGGCGTTGTCTATGTGGTTACGGGCGGTGTTCTCGAAAGCGGCCTACCTACTATCGGAAAAAATGAAGTCTCCGTACCCCGTTATTACTACAAAGTACTGCTCGACTACAGGGCGCCGGGGCTGCGCGGCATCGGCTTTATCATGCCCAATGAAGGCGCCGACGAACCTCTTGAAAGTTTTGCTGTATCGATTGACTCCGTAGAGCGCCTTACCGGCCTTGATTTCTTCCACCTCCTGCCCGACCCGATAGAGCAGCAGCTAGAAAGTTCGTTCGACTTTTCGGCGTGGTAGTTTTGCCCCCCACATGTGCGCAGCGGATGCGTCGCACATATGTTATACACACACAGTTAATGCTCTCACACACCTCAATCTGCCGCGTACAGATTGACTTTTAAGCGCGTACATGAAAACAGTCTTAGTTACCGGCTGTGCCGGTTTTATTGGTTCGCACCTTTGCGAGGCACTTTTAGCCCAGCAATGGCGCGTAATTGGCCTTGATAATTTTGATGCGTTCTATGCGCGTGCGCACAAGATGCAAAACCTTGCTAACGTGCGTGAGCATCCTGCCTTTCAATTTTTTGAAATAGACCTGACCGACACCGAAAAGATGCGGCAGCTTTTTGCGGAATTGCCTACGCTCGACCTCGTGGTGCATCTCGCTGCCAAAGCCGGGGTGCGCCCGTCTATCGAAGACCCACAGGGCTACATAGACCACAACATCACCGCTACGCGCCAACTGCTCGACCTCATGCGGCAGCAGGGCGTACAAAAACTCGTCTTCGCCTCTTCCTCGTCGGTATATGGAAACGCCAAGCAAGTGCCCTATCGCGAAGATATGGACGTTTCCCTTCCTATCTCCCCGTATGCGTTTACCAAAAAATCGTGCGAATTGCTCACCCATACCTACCACCACTTATACGGCAC
>CAYUJH010000201.1:0-3919 GCA_964444995.1 uncultured Roseobacteraceae bacterium
CGTAGTCGTCGGGAGCGTGTTGTGCTACGTGTATAGCTTTTTCGCGGGAATAGCCTAGCTGACGCAGGTAGCTGAACAAGTGTTTTTTCCGCCATTCGTCGAAGGAGACTCCCAGTGCCGAAATATTACCTTTTTCGCGGGTGAGGAATACCTCTGCCCCGTATTTTTCGAGCGAGTCTTTTAGCAGCAAGGCCGTAGAAAGGGTCAATTCACCCTCGAAAAGGGTTAAGCGTTCGCCGTTGCTTGCGCGCATATCCAAAAAGCGTCCTTCCATCTTAGCGGTGCGCAAATCGCCGGCTATGTGGCCAGGGTCGAGCGCGATGCGCAGCCCGGACAGCGGTTTGTGTACGCCAATCGGGATTTGCGGGTGATTTTGTGCGGCAATACCCGCCACGTGGTTGAGCGTACTATCGAACATCTCAAAGGCTTTTTTTCGATATATCTCGTACTGATACTCCACATTGGTGTAGCGAATGAGCTGCTTAAACAGCGCAAGGTCGGTCCAATAGAGCGTAAACTCTGAGCGGTCAAGGTCTTTGAGCGATGCCCCTCCGTAGATATGTATCCCTCGGTAGTCTATCCGATAAAAACTTTTTACGTGCGGCGATTTAACCAAAAATCGTTCGGCGCGGGCCTCATACACGCGGATAAGGCTGTCGGGCGTGTACTGCCCAAAGGCCCAATGTGCCGCTAGCGTGCCGAGTAGCAAACACCCTGTTTTTATGCTCCATCTTCTCATAGAAAAATTCTTCGTACTTGTACCTAACGCAGATTTCTTGTCTATTTGTAGCAACGCGTTACATTTTTTTATGAATAAAAACGAAAAATTTACGCCTACTTTTGTGAAAATGTTACCTTTTGTAAGATAATTCCCTCCAAATAAGACATGCAATACTGGAAATATTACCTGCTCGCCTTGCTCGTTATTGTGGCAGACCAAGTGGTCAAACTGGTAGTACACGAACAAATGCTGCTCGGTAGCGCCGGTGAAATAACCTTGTTGGGCAATTGGTTAAAATTGCACTATACGCTCAACAACGGCATGGCGTTCGGCATACAGTTCGACTGGATGTATGGCAAGTTAGGGCTTACCCTCTTCCGTTGGGTGGCTATGTTTGGCATTGCCTATTATATTTACCACCTTGCCAAGCAGCCGAAGGTGCATCGGGGGTTTGTATGGTGCATGGCACTTATTTTAGGAGGAGCTTTGGGCAATGTGATAGACAGTACGTTTTATGGTGTGTTCCTCGAAGGAAACGCCCTGCCGCTCCCCCAAGAAAGTTTGCCGCCCTTTCATCCGTGGTTTCATGGCCGCGTGGTCGATATGTTCTACTTCGATATCTGGCAAGGTGTGCTGCCCAACTGGATTCCCCTACTTGGTGGAAAATACTATTCGTTTTGGCCTATTTTCAATATTGCCGATGCCTCTATCTTCATCGGTGTATTCCTTACTATCCTGCGCAGCAAAACCTTTTTCCCAGAAGAAGTACGCGCAACGGCAGCCCCCGACAAAGAGGTACACCTCTCCGAAGATGCTTCCGCCGCCGACACTACCCACGAACAAAATACCTAACATGGAAGACGAAAACGACGAATTATTTGAACACTACCGCGTAGTAGCCGACCCCGGGCAGAGCCTTTTGCGCATAGACCGCTTTTTGATAGACCGCCTGCCCAATTTTTCGCGCAATAAAATTCAAGAGGGCATCCGCCAAGAAATGATTCTGGTCAACGAGCAACCGGTAAAACCCAACTATAAGGTGCGCCCACACGACGTGGTCGTGGTGCTGTTCGACCGACCCGTTACCGAAACCGAAATTGTCCCACAAGATATTCCGCTCAACATTGTTTATGAAGACGATGACCTGCTCATCATCTATAAGCCTGCGGGCATGGTAGTACACCCCGGCCACGCCAACTGGGACGGCACGCTGGTCAACGCCCTTGCCTATCATTTTGGCAAACTGCCTACCTCGCGCAATGGCGAGATGAAACCGGGCCTTGTGCACCGCATCGACAAGGACACCTCTGGGCTGGTCGTCGTAGCCAAAACCGAGGCAGCAATGACCCACCTCGCCAAGCAATTCTTTGACCACAGCATCGAACGCACGTACTACGCACTCGTGTGGGGCGAACTCAAAGAGGAAACCGGTACGATTGAAGGCCACATAGGCCGAAGTTACAGCGACCGCCGCGTAAGTGCCGTCTTCCCCGAAGGCGAATACGGCAAACCGGCTATCACACACTACGAGGTGCTGAAACCGATGCGCTACGTGAGCCTTGTGAAATGCAAGCTCGAAACCGGGCGCACGCACCAAATTAGGGCGCACATGAAGTACCTCGGTCATCCGCTCTTCGGCGATGCGATGTACGGCGGCGATAAAATCCTGAAAGGCGAACGCTTTTCCAAGTACAAGTCGTTTGTAGAAAATTGTTTTAAGATAATGCCTCGGCAGGCGCTCCACGCCAAAACGCTGGGCTTTACGCACCCCACCACTGGCGAGCGTTTGCAGTTCGACTCGGAACTTCCCGAAGACTTTTCTACCGTGTTGGAGCGATGGGAAAGTTACCTGCAACACCACTAAAAAATCAGAGGTTCGCCTTCATTCGGCTGCGAAATGTGTGCGGATGATGCCTGCCTTTTTCTCCCCGACCACGCTGGCAAGGACTTCTAACGAGGCAGCCCGTACGTTGGCTGGCGTACGGAAGTGTTGCAGCAATTTTTTAAGCGTTGCTGGCCCAACCCCTTGAATGTCTGTTAGTTCGCTCCGAAGCGTTTGTTTGCTCCGCAGGTCGCGGTGGAACGTAATGGCGAAGCGGTGCGCCTCGTTGCGTACTTTTTGCAAGAGTTCCAACGAGCGCGACTTCTTGTTGAGGTGCAGTGGCAGTTGGTCTTCGGGATAGTAAATTTCTTCGAGCCGTTTGGCGATGCCCACGATAGGAATTTGCTGGTATAGCCCTAAGTCTTTCAGTGCCTGCGCGGCGAAACTGAGTTGCCCTTTGCCGCCGTCAATCACTACGAGCTGGGGCAGGGGCGCATCTTCCTCTTTCAAACGCTTGTAACGCCGATGCACCACCTCGTACATCGAGGCAAAATCGTTAGGGCCTTCAACCGTTTGTATTTTGTAGTGCCGATATTCTTTTTTGGCAGGTTTCCCATCTTTGAAGCACACCATCGCCGCCACTGGGTTCGTGCCTTGCAGGTTCGAGTTATCGAAACACTCGATATGGCGGGGCAATTCTTTTAAATTCAAATCGGCTTTGAGCTGCAGCAGTGTATAATTTTTATTTTTGTTTTTAAGCAACTCCATTTTTACGCTCTCCTTTTCTTTTTTGTAGTACAGCGCGTTTTTGCGCGAAAGGTCGAGCAGCTTTTTCATATCGCCAATTTTGGGTAAGACAATTTCGAGGTCGGGCAGGTCGAGGGCAGGGGGTACGCTGACCACGATGCGTCGCGCCGCTGTGCGAAACTTACTCCGAAAGTCCATGATAGCAAAGGCGAGAATTTCCTCCTCCGGCTCGTCGAGCTTCTTTTTGAACTGCACCGTTTCGGTTTGGGTAATGCAACCGTTGGTTATTTTGATGAAGTTCACGTAGGCGTAGTCTTCGTCGGAAACGATGGAATAGATTTCTAGCTCGGTAATTTTTGGGCTTGTAACCAACGAACGGTCTTGAAAACGCCCCAGAGCCTCGTATTTTCGCTTGTAAAAGTCTGCTTTTTCAAACGCCATCTGGGCGGCGGCTTCTTGCATCTTGTCTTTAAAATACTGCTTGGCGGGGGCAATGTTTCCTTTCAAAATAGCCACTACTTGGTCAATATCGGCTTGGTAGCTTTCTTCTGGCTGCAAGGCCTCGCACGGCCCTAGGCAGTTTTTGAGGTGGTACTCAAGGCAAATTTTGAATTTTCCTTTCGCAACGT
>CAYUJH010000202.1:0-3842 GCA_964444995.1 uncultured Roseobacteraceae bacterium
AAAAGTAACGATTTGACGCAATTCGCAGAGGCACTGCCTACAAAGAGCTGGTAATTTTTCACAAAAAGGGTTGCAGATGCAGTAGCCAAGTAAGAAAGCAGTGGGTTTTGGCAACAAAATTGGCAATACAAATAAAAAAACGACACTTTTGCAGCGATGTTTTTCTCTAAATTGAGCTATTTTATATGAATCGTTCCGGGTTTTTGATAGGGGTACTTTTTGCCGCGTGGGTCTTGCAAGGTTGCCGCGTTTATCACGATACGACGGCGCACTTCAACGCCTATTTTCTTGCAAAAGAGAAAATGGAAGAGGCCGAATGGCAGTTGTTCGGCAATCCGCCAAACCGCTTCCACGAAGTGCTCGATGTACTTATTCCCATCGATACGAACTATACCAAATCCCAATCGGCTGCCTTCGATTATGTCATCGAAAAGTCGTCGTTGCCTATTCAGTTCCACGAAATCAGCAAATGGGTGGACGACTGCTATCTGCTCATTGGCAAGGCACGTATCTACAAAGGCGACTTTGGCAATGCTGCCACAACATTTAAGTACGTAAATGCGCATAGCGACGACGACAACGCACGTCATACAGCCTTGATATGGCTGATGCGCCTGTTTTTAGAAGTGAGAGAGTATAATAACTTCTTGTATATCAAAGAGTTAATTAATTCGGAAGATGTTCCTTTCAGCGAAGCAAATACCCGCGATTATCACCTCGTAATGGCGCAATATACTATGCAACAAGACGAATACGAGGTAGCCGCACAACACTTGGCTCTTGCCGCTCCACTGGTCGAAAAACGCGCTGAAAAAGCACGGCTCCACTTTACATTGGGGCAACTCTTTGAGCGCTCCAACGAACGGCAGAAGGCATTTGAGGCCTACCAAACCGCACGCAAACTCAGCCCTACCTACGAACTTGCCTTTTATGCTACTGCCGGCGAAAAAGCCTCCTCGCCTGTGGCAAGCGATGCCGACGAAGACGAACTCGGCCGGTTCTACAAGCGTCAAATTGCCGACGAGAAAAATTGGGACTACCGCGATAAACTCTACTACGATTGGGCCGAGTTAAAAGTACGCTGCGAAAAGTATCCGGAGGCGATTGTACTACTTAACGAGTCTATCCAAGCGAGCACCAACAACACTGCACAAAAATCGCTCTCCTATCTTCGGAGCGGTGAGCTGTACTACGAAATCAGAAAATTTCAGGAGGCAGCCACCTACTACGACTCGGCTATGCAAATTATGCCCAAAGACCTGAAACGCTACCCAGAAGCCGCCAAACGCTCCGAGATTTTGCAAGATTTTATTAAACAATACAACATCGTACAACATTCCGATAAACTCTTGGCGCTTTCCAAACTCCCGCCCGACGAGGTTGTGGCCTTTTTTGAGAAAGAAATCGCCTATGAAAAGGAAAAAATCATTCAGTTTCAGGAGAATAAAAAGCTCAACGAGCAGCGTAACCAACGGGTAGTTGTTACGTCTTCCACCGCACCGGGAGCCAGTAATACCCGAAATACGACCTGGTACTTCTACAATCCCGATTTGGTGGTGCTGGGTCGCTCGAACTTCCTACGCCAATGGGGCGACCGACCGCTGCAAGATAACTGGCGACTTGCCTCGAAACAGGCGGCAGGCCGGCAAGGGGCTTCACAAACCGACGAGCAAGCCAACGCTAAGGCAGATGAGGAGCGCGACGAACTAGAGGCTGCTTTTGCCGACGTAAAAACCCTCGAACAACGCCTCGACGAAATGCCAGATACGCCCGAAAAGATGACCGCCCTGCACGAAACGCTTGAAGCCGCGCTCTTCCGCTTGGGAAATATTTACTACTACGACTTGCTAGAAAAGCGAAATGCCCTCGAAACGCTCGACCGCTTCGTGAACGACTATCCCGACCACGTGTCTGCGCCCGAGGCGGCGTATATGCTTTACTTGCTCTGCAAAACCTACGTGCGCTGCCAAGACTCTACCTACCGCGACCTGCTTGTGGCCAAGTTCCCCAAATCGTTCTATGCCAAGGTTATGCTCGATGCCGACTACCCTGCCAAGATGAAGGCTATTGACGCAGAGGTGGAAAAAATCTATGCCCAAGCCTTTGAGTACCACCGGCAGGGATTTTTCGCGCAAAGCGAGCAACTGGTACGGCAAATAGAGCAAAACTACGAAGAGCATAGCCACCAAGACAAAGTCGCGCTGCTCTCCGCCATGCTCAAAGCGCGCACCGAAAACACACGCGCCTACTTCCAAGCCCTCAACGAGTTTATCACTCAGTTTCCCGATAGCGAGCTAGTGGCCTATGCCAAGCAGTTGCTGGGGCATTAAGCCGATAGTATCCCTTTTGTATGCACAACAACTACTACTTCATCCGCTGCCTTAGCAAGACGCTCGGCGAGCGCCTCACGGGTGCTACGTTTGCCACCTGTTTTACCCAAAACAAAGACGAACTTGTCCTGGGCTTTCACAAACACGCGCAGGAGTTTTGGATACGCGCCTCGTTGGTGAGTAATTTCAACACGCTGCACTTCCCCGATGCGTTCCAACGCACGCGCCGCAACTCCGTAAACCTCTTTGAAAGTGCCTTAGAGCAACAAGTGTTCTCTGCGCGGCAGTATGTGAACGAACGCTGTTTTAGCCTCGAACTGAGCGGCGGGTTTAGCCTGCTGTTTAAACTCTACGGAAACCGTGCGAACATCATTTTGTGCAAAAACGGCGTGGCACACGACCTCTTCCTGAAAAAATACCCCTCCGATGCAGAAATAGCCCTCGATGCGCTCGACCGGCCGCTCGAACAAACCGCAGAGGCACTCGCCGCGAATGGCTTGCAGGCTACCTTCCCTACTTTTGGCAAAGAGGTTACCGGGTATCTTATGCAGCGCGACTATGAGGTGTTACCCCCAGAAAAACAATGGGCGTTGGTCGGTAGTGTGCTTCGGCAACTCGACGCTGCGGAGTTTTTCATTTTCGCCGACGAGGACAAACGCCCCTCTCTCCTACTGTTTGCCCCCACCGAAGATTTTTTGTTTCGTACCAAAGACCCTATCGCGGCAGCGAATGAGTATTATAAACAGTTGGTGCGCACGTTTTTCCTGACGAGCGAAAAACAGCCTGCCCTGCGTCGCGTGGAAAAGCGCATCGCGCAGGCGATGGGCTACATCGAAAAGAGCCAGAAAAAACTCTACGAACTGGAGCACGAGTCGCGCTACGAAGAGATTGGGCATATCCTGATGGCCAATCTGCACCAAATTCCCACACGCGCTGCGCAGGTCGAGCTGTTCGATTTTTATCGGGACGCGCCCTTGACCATAAAACTCAATGAAAAACTGAGTGCGCAACGCAACGCCGAGACGTATTATCGCAAGGCGAAAAATCAGAAAATTGAACTACAAAAAATAAAAGAGAACATTGCGCAGAAAGAAGACGAGTTGCTTATGCTCGAAATGCACTACGAGGCACTTTTGCCCATTGAAAATGTAAAAGAGCTGCGCAAGTACCTGAAAGAAAGTGGGTTAGATAAGGAAAAAGCCGACGTGGTTGTGTTGCCCTTTCGCAAGTTCAAGTACGCCGACTACGATATTTTGGTGGGCAGGAACGCGCAAAGCAACGATACGCTCACGCAGAAATACGCCACCAAAGACGACTTGTGGCTCCACGCCCGCGACGTATCGGGTTCGCACGTAGTGGTAAAGCAGAAGCCCGGCAAGGGATTTCCGCAGCACGTGCTCGAAAAGGCCGCCGCCTTGGCCGCCTACTATTCGCAACGCAAGACCGACACGCTTTGCCCCGTCATCTACACCCCCAAGAAGTTTGTGCGGAAGGTAAAAGGAGCGGCGGCCG
>CAYUJH010000203.1:0-3829 GCA_964444995.1 uncultured Roseobacteraceae bacterium
AAATCAAGAAAATCAAATCATGCCAATCCTTAAATCAAGTAAATCTTGGTATAATTTACCCGTAGTACGGGCTAATCATCAGATAGACCACTACGCCGGTAACCGACACATAGAGCCAAACGGGAAAAGCTATTTTTACTATTTTTTTATGGGCGACAAAGTCCTTGTTGAGCGAATAGTGCATTGCCAACAATACAAAGCGGACTACGCCAATAGAAAGCACGATGTGCGAGATGAGAAAGAAGTAATATACATACCGCACGAAGCCTTCTCCGCCATAAGCCGTAGAAGGGTTTGATATATGATAGACGATGTAGGTAACTAAAAACACTGCGCCGAGCGCGAAGGCGGCTAGCATGAGGTTTTTATGTAGGTCGATTTTTTTTTGCTTTACCGCTACAAGGGCAGCGATAAGGAACACAGAGGTAAGGGTGTTGATAAGGCCTATCACATGGGGCAGTGTGGCGGTCCATTCGCCGAGGGGGAGTTTTTGCCGAATCCCGATGAGCAGTGCTACGGCTACGGGAATAGCTATGGAAAGCACATTGACTACTTTTTTGCTGTTCAAACCTCCTAAAGATGTTGCGGTCATACGTATTTTGGTTTACATACTACTTAACTATACCATTTATAAGGCGGCAAAGGCCATGAGACGCACTGCATGTACGTTTTCCGACAATGTACCGCCCTACGTATAACCGTTGGTAAGACGTTAGGTTTGTAGGCTTCTTTAATTTTCTTCAGCAATTTTAGTTGCCTTGCGTATATTGGTGTTGATAACATCGCTTTCTATCAGTCCATCGCGCAAACGAATGACGCGGTGCGCATACTGGGCAATGTCCTCTTCGTGCGTTACCATGATAATCGTGTTGCCTTTCTGATGCAGCTGGTCGAACAGGTCCATAATGTCGTACGAGGTCTTGGTGTCGAGGTTACCCGTCGGTTCGTCGGCGAGGATGATGCTGGGGTCGTTTACGAGTGCGCGGGCAATAGCTACGCGCTGCCGCTGTCCGCCGGAAAGCTCGTTGGGTTTGTGGGTATAGCGGTCGCCAAGTCCTACATTTTCTAAGGCTTTGAGTGCTTTTTCTTCGCGTGCGCTGCGGCTCAGCCCGGCATAGACGAGGGGCAGTGCCACGTTTTCGAGTGAGGTAGAGCGGGGTAAGAGGTTAAACGTCTGGAAGACAAACCCAATTTCTTTGTTCCGAATTTCGGCAAGTTCGTTTTCCGATAGGTCGCTCACGTCGTGGCCGGCGAGAAAGTAACGGCCGCTGCTCGGCGTATCGAGGCAGCCGATGATATTCATCAGCGTGGACTTACCCGAGCCAGAAGGGCCCATAAAAGCCACATATTCCCCGCGCTGAATCGTGATGGAAATGGATTTAAGGGCGCGAATGGTTTCGCTGCCCATTTGATAGATTCGGGCTACTTCGTGCGTTCTGATAACTTCTTTCATGCGTTGGGTTTTTTAAGTGTGCAGTACGATTTTGCAACATGGATATTTGTATGCGTTACGGGCGCAGTGCCCGCTGCTCTCTGCAAGGTACAACTACTCGTACCATTCTTCCAACCGCTTTTCCATAGCCGACTTTTCGCGGAGATAAGCCGCTTCAAATTCCTGATATAGGGCAGGTGAGAGTAAATCTTGTACGCGTGCGCGTGCTTGCTCGGCATAGTCGTTGTAATTGAGGGCTATGCACTGAAACGCATAGGCTTTCCAGAGCGCAGACTCATTTTCTAACTGTTTCACACCTCGCAGAAGGATGTCGTAGGCGCGTTCGCCTTCGTTTTGTTGCCTATGCAGCGCGGCATGTTCGAGGTACACCGGCGGATAGAAAGGCAGGGCTTCTGTAGCTTCTGCATACAGGACAAGTGCCTGTGCGGTGTCTTGTTGGGAAAGTTGGTACGCAGCCCGAAAATAGGACTGGTAGCCTCGCGCCGTACGGGTAAAAGTCGCCTGAGTGAGCGTATTGACAAAAGGCTCGTCGTAGCGTTGCAAGGCGTGCCAGTAGGTAAGCAGGGCACGGTCGTAGGTTTCTTTTAAACCCTCGGCGGGTAGTACGGTGCGCAACCACGCCACATACTGGGCGGCTTCTTGGGCGCGGCCTTGCATGGAAAGCCACGAAACGCGGTCGGCGTAAGCGGCGGTACGGAATCCTTCTTCTTGCAAACTTTCCGCAGCACGGTCGAAGTCGGCGGCGGCGAGGGTGTGCCTGTGGTAGTGTAGATAGCGGAACCGGTCGAAGGGTTCGAGGGCGAGTACGTCGGTAGCGGGTAGTTGCAGCAGGCGCAGCAAGTCGTTCGCTATGTCTTTTTGTTCGGGGGTGCCTACGCGCTGTAGTACCTCCCAATGTGCAATTGCCTCGGTCTTGTCGGGCAGTTCGGAGAGGGCAAGCCCCATGTTAAGGCCGGCGATAGGGTAGTTTCGCTGCCATGCAATCCGAAAGTAACGCGCTGCCTCTTCGTACTGCTCGGCCTCGTAGAACCACAAACCGAGTTGGTGCGGGTAATCGGCATTGGTAAATCCGCCGTATTTGTAGGCTTCGGTCATTAGGTCGAACGCCTCGCGCAACGTACCTTTTTCAAACAAAAGCAGGGCACGTGCGAATTGCAGGTATTTGAAAAAGCCATCGTTTTCGGGCTGCCGCTCGTAGCGTTCGAGCAAAGCGAGCAGGCTGTCGTCGGCGGTGTGTATTTGGTTGAGCGCGTAGTTGTATAAGTAAGCCAGTTCGGGCGTGTTAAGCCCTCGCTGAGTGGGGAGCAGCGAGGTTTGCAATGCGAGCGGCTCTTTGCGCTGAATTTTGTTGAAAAACGCGAGTTGGTTGCCCGCATGGCTCACGTAATTCGGCCTTTTTTTGCCGCTGTAGAGCGAGTCGATGAGAGAAAACTCTTCGTATTGCGTGAGCAGGGCGTAGAGGTTACTTGCCGGCACTTCGGGCATTTTGCTGTTGCGCTGCGCGAGGTCGAAGTACAAGAATGCGCTGTCGAGCACCTGCGTCTGGTTGAAGATAAGTGCCAAGTTATTTTGCAGTTCTCCACTTGCAGGCAGGGTTTGTACGGCTTGTTGCAGGGTCATGAGTGCGTCGAGCATTTTACCGTTTTCCAGCTGGTAGTTGGCCACATTGGCAAAAGCGAAGGGGCTAGGGTTTTTCTGCAAGGCATCGTTGAAGAAAATGCTGGCGGCGGCTTGGTTGCCTTCGCGGCGGGCAATCGAGCCGAGCGCGTAGTACGAGCGGGCGTTGCGTTGGTCGTAGCCGAGTGCCACGCCGTAGTATTGTTTGCTGGTATAGAGGTCGTTTTCGAGCAGGGAAATATCGCCCAGGCCGTTGTAGTAACCGGCAAAAGCCTGCCTGTACGACAACATGTTACTCTTCATAAAAAGCACTACGAAGACAATCACCCCGAAAAAATACGACGTCATAAAATCAAGCCGTTTGGGCTTATAAAAAATTTTATGTACGGGCAATCCTTGCGAAAGGGGGTCCAAGAAATTGGCGATAATATAAGCATACATAGCCATGCCCCAAGCGAAGAGGGCAAACAGCACCAAATCTTCGTAGGTTTCGATGAGCGGGTCGTTGGCCGTGCTCAAGGCAAAGCCTATGCTCGATACGGCAATGATTGCCAAGCCGAGGTACAAGAATGCACCAGTGGGAGCAAAACTCATAACACTTTTATACTGCGACTCCCGTACCTGAAAGCCCCATACGCCTATCCAAATGGAAATAAGCAACAAGAAAAAGGGGTGTATGTAAAAGATATTAAGGTCGAAACCTTCCGTAAATTTGAAGTAGCAGTACGCTAAATTTAGCAGATACAGCACCATGAGCAC